>JAPYWY010000110.1 GCA_028276125.1 Pseudothermotoga sp. | reverse complement strand
CAAAGATTCCCCCGATCTTCTCCATTCGAAAGAATCTCCCTACGTAATGAACAAAGAAGGTTCTTCTATAAAAAGACTTGCCAAGGCGTTGCTTTGAGTAAACTGTTGACAGAATAAGTACAAAAGAATAAGGCGGCTAACAAGAGCCGCCCGACGTGACTTTACACAAAACTCTCAGTTTTTCATCAAAATCTTCTTCGCTTCCTCCAGCGTGGGTATCTTACCAATGAGTACGACTTTTCCATCCACTGCAACAGCGGGTGTTGCCATGATCCCACGGCTTACGATCTCGTTGATGTCCTCCACCTTTTCCACTACGGCATCCGCACCGAGTTCCTTGATCGCTGTCTCCATGATCTTGATAGCTTGCTTGCACCTAGCGCACCCTGTGCCGAACACCTCAACTTTTTTAGCCATTCGAGATCCCTCCTTCGAGTTTTTCAGCCCGCGATTCCGTACAGAATGCCGAAAGCTGTGGAGAACAAAACCACCAAAGCGAAGTACGTGAACGCCTTCTTCTTTCCGAGCAACTTCGTTATCACGATCATGCTCGGTAGACTCAGCGAATTTCCAGCCATCAGCAGAGCGAGCGTCGGACCTTTCGCCATTCCAAGCTCTCTGAGTGCCTGAACGATGGGAACTTCTGTCAAGGTTGCGAAATACATGAATGCACCTATCACCGAGGCCATTAGAGTCGACCAAAGATCGTTTCTTCCAAGCAGCCTCACAACGATCTCCTGCGGCAAGAGCTTGGTGATCACACCAGCGAAGAACACTCCAACGAAAAGGTACGGCAAGATCTTCTTCGCAAAGTCCCACGTTTCAGTGAGCCAAAGTTTCGTTCGATCTCTTTCAAAACCAAACACTGCTATCATCAGTGTGGAAGCTCCTATGAAGCCCAAGCCAACGTTCTTCGCGTTGCTGTTGATCCTCAAGCCCGCAAGGATCATGAACGCAAGCTGCAAGAGAAAGAAGACCACACCGCGAAGATCACTTTCATTACCTTCAGCAGTAACGAACCCACCGCTTCCCTTCTCTCTGAACAGAAACTCCATGACCAATCCGATCAAGACAGAAGCTGTGATCGTGGCAAGCATTCTTGCGATTCCCAAATTCCATCCGAGCACGCGCGCAGTCAGAAATATCGCCGCGATGTTTATTGCAGGACCAGCGAAAAGGAACGTGGTGGCTGGTCCTATCCCAGCACCTTTCTTGTATATGCCCCCAAAAAGAGGAAGGATCGTGCAGGAACAGACCGCCAAGACTGCTCCACTCATCGCCGCAACAGGATAAGATATGAACCTTTTCGCGTTCGGACCAAGCAGTCGAAGGATCGCGTCCTTCTTCAGCATCACAGATATCGTTCCCGCGATGAAGAACGCAGGAACCAAGCATAGCAAAACATGCTGTCTGGCATAGTCGTTGAGCATTTTAAAGCCGTTGAGGATGCTTTGAGCGACGATCGGTGAGTCAAGAGGCACGAAATAGAAAAGTACAAAAACCAGTGCAATGAGCAGAAAGATCTTCAGTTCACTCACTCGGCGTCACCTCCTTGGTTAAGAAACTCTCAACGTTGTTCAGAAGATGTAGCAGAAATTCGTTCTCTGCCAGCCTGTAATAAATCATGTTTTTGGTCTTATGTGTTTCAACTAATCCGTTCAACCTTAGAACGGCAAGGTGTTGCGACAAATTGGGTTGAGTCGTGTTCAAATGAGGCATGAGCTCGCACACACATAGCTGCCCATGTTCTTTCAAGAGCAAAACGATCCTCAATCTCGTTGGGTGAGACAAAACCTTGAACAGTTCCACCACTGTGCGTAGATCCAACGGAATCAACCCTCCGCTTTAAGCATATCAGCATATTCGAAAAATCTCATAAACCCAGAGTAACGCTTTTCAAACGGGACTGTTAAGCACGTCCATCGTCTCGAGGTAAGTCTGACGTGGCATTTGATCTAACGTGTGATGTCTCGACCTTCTCTGAGGAAGATTTCTCTCACTTCGTTCAAGTGTTGTGTGAGGGTCTCATAGTCCCTCTTTCTGAGTTTTTCGAACAAATACCTTGCCAAGAGCTCTTTGTTGTGAGTTTTTTTGTATCCGAGCCAAAGGTGTTCTTCATCTTTAGTCACATAGTGCAACACTTCGTAGCGTACTGGTTCATGCTCGCTCACGCGTTCAAGAGATTGTCTGAGTATCCTCTCGATATCCTTTCTTAAGGCTCCCTTGGGTATGTCGGTCTTGAGATAGAAGTACAAATGTGCACAGAAATCTTTTGGATTTGCACACAGTGCGATCGTTTGATCGAAATGGTTCTCGATCTCTTCCAGTGCCATGGTTGCCCGTAATGTCACGTCCATGTGCGGATCTTTCAGCAAGATCTTCAAATATTTCATGTTCTGCTCCACTTGGATTCCTCGAACGATGTTCTTGACGATCGTCGCTACAATTCTCTTTTTCTCTCCGACATCTCCCACTACGAGAATCGCTTTGACGGGAAGCGCCGACAAAACGTCTTCCCCCACATCCAGACGAATCTCAAGTGGAAGCTCAACCTTGACGAAATCCTCCAAGCTTTTGTTTCTCAAAGGTACCGTGAGGAAGAACCAAGAGAAAGGATAAACCAGCAGGAGCAAAATTGTCTCCGAAAGGCTCTTGAAGTTGACATAAAACAGCACCGTTGAAACGGCCATCAAAGCGATGCTGAACGGTCCGAAACCGTCAACGAGAAACAGAAACAGCGACAGAAGCACGGACAGCAAGTTCGTTCCGATTAGGATCTTTCGCACGTTGTTCTCGACTGACCGTGTACCGTTCCAACGATCAACACGTCTCGAAATCATGGATTCTTGCCAACCTTTCCAGCAACCTTTCTTTACCCTTTTGGTCACAGACGGGGAGCAGTGCCTTCAAAACTACAAAGCCATTCTCCCTCTCGGCGAAGAGCACATCGCTTTTTCGAAACTTTCGAACGATCTCGTCGTGCACCTCCGCTTTGTATTTCAAACAGATCTCTTCGTATGGTATGTTGAAGCGTCTCTTTCTTTTTTCAAGAACTTCTCTCTTCTTGAGATAGTAAACCTCGTCCCAAGTTCCGTCGTCCTTTTTGTGCTTCAGTTGCATGATCTTGTCCTGCTCCAAGATGATCTTCGCGTTCGCGTACATCCAGTCTGCGACAGCCTTGACGTATCTCACCAGGACTTCGGAGAACTTGTCGAACGAGACGTCCTCAACGACCAACACACCAAAAAGATTGTCCCCTTCGCCGATCGTCACGGCAAAGAAAGGTTCGAACGAAGTTATCTCTTTCTTGAACAAGACTCTTGGAAGCGTTGAGTAACCGTTTTCGAGCGCATCTTCAATAACCTTGGAACGGCTCACCTCCAAAGCGTTCGGCAATTTCTTCGAACCGACCCCAGCGACGAACCTCAGAAACTGCTTCTCTTCGTACCTGTACAAGTTAAGAGAGTCCAGCTCGAAGAACTGTGCCACGACCTCCACAGCTCTCGTTAGCATCTCGTCGAAGTCCAGTATCTCAAGCTCTTTCAACCTTTCCAGGAGGACGATCAAACCTTCGCCTTCAAAGTAGATTCTCGATTGCAATTGGGTGATGATCGCCTTCATCCTGTCGATGCCTTGGATCAATTCGTTCTTCTCCAGCTCGATTTTTTTGATCTCGTTCTTCAGGTCCTTGATCTGTCTGTTGAAGGTTTCACCGATGATCCCCAACGTCACACCCACTGCTATGGTGAAGATCCTCAACTCGCCTTCGATAACGATTCCCTTCGCAATCAGGGCGAATACTTCGAAGATCAAAAGACATGAAATGAAGATCAAAAGTCCGTACCTCGCCGACCAGAGGAAAACGAGCGCCATTGAGATGTACATCGCTATTTTCACATCGAAATGAAAGATCTTCTGAGTCAACCAAACAAAGCTCAGAAAAATCAAAAACTCAAGGACTTGAAAGATCATTTTCTGCCAATCTCTCAGTTCTCTAACCTTTTTTCCTTCACTTCTCAACGTTCTCATGCACGATCACCTGCCGGGCCGCGATCCCTATCTCTCTACGAATGAACTCGAAGCGCAGAAGATCCCTGTACACCCTCTTGAAAGTCATCCACCCGTACAGTGTGGCAAGGGAAAAGCCCACAAGGAAACCCAACGCTGGGAACGTTCTCAGGTAAAGCATTGATACCACCAGGTTCGTAACGAAAGCTATCATCGCCGAGCGCATGGGTATCTCCGCTAAGTCGAAGTAGTAGGCCAACAGAGAGACGTACAAGAATGCACCATTGGCGGCTGCGCCGAGGATGCCGAAACGCAGCGCCTTCAAGCTGTACTCATCGAACTGAACTATCCTGGCGATGTAGCCAGAGAGCGTGAGACCCAACAGCACGAACGCGAACTGAACGGCGAAGATGATTTTCGTCGTTGAAGAGATGTTGTCGTCCAAGATGCGCTTGTTGATCTTCACATACTTGAGTGTTCTGTTCTCCTCCAGTGACTGATAGAACATCCTGTACTTCAAGTAGAAGTTGGTCTCCAAGCTGAGCACGAAGAGGGTAAGAGTGGGGATTATGAAGAGATAGGACAGAAACATGGGAACGTCGTAGGACGGAGCAAAGACGAACCCCTTGACGATGGGTTTTCCGATGTAGATCCACGCGACGAAGTCATCCACCCAAGCGGCCAGATAGGTCAAGACCCCGGTGATGGCCTGTGTCTTGAACGTACGGATCGCTCGCCAAAAAATTAAGCTTCTCTTTGATTTTGCCCCAGTGTACAGATATCTCTTCACGAACACGTGCAGGAAGAAGAGTATAAACATGAGGCCGAAGTTGTAGCCAAGATAAGCGAAGTTCTCACCTTTGATCTTGAAGAGTTGCACGCTCATGACCAACCCGAGCACGTTACCCACCGCGAAGCCTACCAAGACTGGTGTGAAGACCATCATCGTCGTGACGAAGATCGTCTGAACCCACACCACTGTCAGAACGATCAGAGAGTAAGAAAAAAGCAAGAGTTTGAACCAATCGTCGATCCAACTGATCAAGGAGAAGATTGTCAAAAAGACGCCGCTGGAGAGGACCGCATACAGCACGGTCGAGGAGTAGAGCTCGTACATTTTCGAAAATTCTTTCTTGTACATGAGGTCTGCGAGGTATCTGGTCACAGAGATCGACACGCCACCGAAGAGCAGCGTCGAAAAGATGAAGCTGTACACCACGGCTGAAGTGAAGAAGAGAGTTTCGTTTCTCGGCAGAAGGACTATCAACAAAAACAGTGTGAGTGAACACATGATCCAGGGTCCCGCGCTCACGTTGGCTGAATAGAAGATGCTGACGATGTCCATCAAAAAAGAGTTTTTCTTCAGAAGCTTGTTGAGCTCAAAGCCTATTCCGGCCATCTTTGACGACCTCCGCGTACAACCTTCTGTACGCTTCTATCATCCTCTGGAGCGTGTATTTTTCCTTCACGATCTTTCTTCCGTTCTCAGAAAAAGTCTTCCACAACGATTTATCCTTGGCAAGCATGACGAGTTTTTCGGCCATGGACACGTAATCACCAGGTTCAACCACGAAACCAGTTTGTCCATCAGGATCGAGCGCTATTTCCGCGCAATTACCGACGTTGGTAACGACGGTGGGCAATCCACACGCCATGGCCTCGAGTTGAACCAAGGGTTGACCTTCCGAGATGCTGCTTATGAGGAGAACGTCCATCATGCCGTAATACTTGGACACGTCGGCTCGACCTGTGAACAGAACCTTGTCTTCCAAACCGAGTCGTCTCACCAATCCGAGACATTTTTGGTAGTAATCTTCGTCCTCGTCGGTGGGGCCTATGATGTAGAGTTTCGAATTCGG
>JAPYWY010000003.1 GCA_028276125.1 Pseudothermotoga sp. | reverse complement strand
CCGATGTCGACCAAGGCTATGTTCAAAAACCTCAGCTCGTCCGGCAACGCCACTTCCAGAGCAGCCATGGGCTCGAGTGTTAAGAAGGAGCACCTCAAACCAGCAAGATGCAGTGCGCTGATCATCGCGTCTATGACTTGGTTGGGCAACATCGCGACGATGAGCTTGGTGTAAAGCTCATCACCTCTGTGACCCAGCGGGTTCTTGATCCACAAGCCATCGAGTTTGTACTCCAAGACGGAATAACCTGCACAGTAGAGCCTGGCTCCGGAATCGTCTGAGAAAGAAACTTCTGCAAGAGCGCGTGCTTCAAGCTCTTTCAATACTCTTTCATCGACCAAGCCGGTGGGAACCTTCGTGCTGGCCTCCAAGATCTGCGTCTTCAAGAACCTTCCCGCGACCGCGACTGCAACATCCTCAAGCGTGGTATCGTTACGATTTTCGAGGTTCTTCTTGATCTTCTCAATGATCCTCGCCACGTTCTTGATATCGTGTATTTGGCCGTCCAACATGCTCCTGACCGGATGCTCCATAGACTCATAGTCGACGACGGTCAGGACTTCATCTTCGAAAGTTCCGATGAGCCCCGCCACCTTCCTCGTTCCAACGTCTAACGCGAAAACGCTCTTCATATTTCGACCACCGTCACACCCGTGCCACCCTCGTTTGGAGTACCGAACCTGTAACGTTTGACCCTGCAATCCCTTCTGAGTATCTCCCAGATACCAACGGCGAGCCTGCCCGTTCCCTTGCCGTGTATGATGTAGCCAGTCTTGAAGTCGGACATGAGTAGATCATCGATGAACTTCTCTATCAAAGGTTCTGCCTCCTCGACGGTTAAACCCCGCACGTCGATCTCGGGTTTCTCCAGTTCAGCTTTGAATGTGTTGACCATCTGCTGAACTTGCGTTTCCTTTTGATCCACTTTGACCAGGTTCTTCGTGCGTGCCTCAAGCTTCAACCCGTTGAAATCGATGATGTACTTGTCTCCCCTCTTCTCGACAACTTTTCCGACGGCGTCACCGTTCCTAAGTCTCACGATGTCACCGAGCGATATCTGTGATTCTTCGACAGGTTCTTGGTCGAGTTGTATCTGCCTCACCTTTGCTGCATGGTTTTCGAAATGCTTCGATGCACTCCTGAGACTAGACAAATCTTCCTTATTCTTGATCGAACGTATGGTCTCATCGACATCCCTCTTGGCTTGCTTGATGTAATCGTACAGTTGTTTGAGTTCCTTGTCGAGTTCCTCTATCTTTCTCTGCTTGAGCTCCTGATATTTCTCTTCGTACTCACGCTTCAGCTTTTCTAACCTAATACGCTCGTTCTCCAGTTCTTCGACTCTCTTTCTCATGAGAGCTAGTTGCTTTTGGTACTCTTCGGCAACCTTTTCTACTTCGACGTAATCTTTCCCCAAATAACTCCTTGCCGTCTCGAGCACAGACTCGTCGAGTCCCAACCTCTGCGCTATCTCGAGTGCGTGCGAACCACCCGGCACACCCATGAGGATTCGGTAAGTTGGCATCAGTGTTTCGGGATCAAACTCCAAAGAAGCACTCACCAATTTCTCGTCGTTGACCGCACGAAGTTTTATCGGTGTCAGGTGGGTCGTGACCACGAATTTGCAGCCAATTCGCTTCAACTGTTCTATCACGGCGAGCCCGAGTGCAGCTCCCTCCACTGGGTCGGTTCCGGCACCCAGTTCGTCGAGAAGGACCAGGCTGTTCTCGTTGGCGAACTTGAGTGCGAGCACAATGTTCCTCAAGTGAGATGAAAATGTGCTCAAATTCTGTTCTATGCTCTGCTCGTCACCGATATCCGCAAAGATGCTCTCAAAGCCAAAGATCTCACTACCATTCTCACAAGGTAGAGGAATCGCGGCCATCATCATGCAGCAGAAGAGGCCTATGGTCTTGAGGGAAACCGTCTTTCCACCCGTGTTGGGACCTGTGAGGATCAAGCCATCCTTGTCTTCGGCTAGCTCCAGATCCATGGCTACGACTCTCGAACGATCGAGCAAGGGATGCCTGGCTTGAACGAGTCTCACAACCTTCCTCGATGAAGGATAGACGACGATGGCCTTCTGATCGATGGCGAACAGCGCCCTGGCGTGGAGAGAATCGACAGTCGCAACGAAATTCAATCCCGCTTCGATGCGCCTGATGTTCTGCCTGACGAGTGCGGTCAACTCTCTCAGAATCCTGTTGATCTCTTTTGCCTCTTCTTCTCTGAGTTCGTGCAGCTTGTTGTTCAAGGGCACGAAGTCGTCAGGCTCAACAAAGCAAGTCGCAGACGAAGACGACACGCCATGGACTATTCCCCTGACTTGTCCCCTGTGGCTGGCCTTGATGGGAAAGACGTGCCTGCCATCCCTGAGAACACAGATGGGATCCTGCAAGAAAATCTTGTTCGCCTTGATGAAAGAATCGCTCTTTCTCTTGATCTCCTCGAGTGCATACCTCATCTGCTGTCTTATTTCTTTCAGATTTTCAGACGCTTCGTCCTTTATCCAACCGTTCGGATCGATACATCTGTGAATCTCCTCAACCACGTGCATGGCGGGTTCGATGGTTTGGGCAAGCGCCTTGATCGAGAAGGAATTTGGGAGCCTATCAAATCTGTCTCTCAAAACGTTTACAACGGCGATCGCATCAGCCGTTCTCAACAGTTCCTGTGGCTCGAGGGTCGAACCTGAGTTCAGCTTCTCCAACACGTCTTCTATGTCCACGCTGCCAACGTTGTTGGGCAGCAAACTCTCCGACGATCTAAGCAGTTGTATGGTTTCTTCCACAAACTTCAGTTCCTCTGTGGGGTCTTTCTTGGGCCTCAACGAGCGAACGCGCTTCTTTCCGAGCTGTGTCACAGCGTAACTTGCGAGCAAGGATAAAAACTTGTCGTAATCGAGTCTTTCCAACGTGTGAACTTCTATATGAAAGCACCTCCAAATGATATTCTACTCGTTCACCTGTAATGTCGTTTCGAAATCGAGGCGATCGTTTTTGGTCGTGACCTTCACCAAGAGTTTGTAGTTACCCGGCTGTGTGATGGCAGGCACGCTGTAGGGGTAAAACCTGAAGATTTCATACTTAGAATACGGCGTCAACCACATGCGCACGGGTCCCTTTCTGAAATTCAAAGAAGAAGGGAGCAGAGATACAACTATTTCTTCAACCTCAAGAAAAACGTCCTCCTTGGATTCGTTCAAAAGATAGACCGAGAACTGCAAAGGACTCCTCAAGTTGTATATCTTTGGTGCATCCGTGTAGATCTTCACCTTTTTCAAATTCTTCTCGCCGCTGCCGATGCTCGCTACTGGCAAGAGCAACGAGTTCGTTGAACCGTTCACCACGCATTCGAACTGTATCGAGTAAACGCCTTCTTTGTCGAAAGGTACGGTCATATTCTCCACCAGTTCAACGATCTCACCGATCTTCACGTCCTGCCAAAAAGGCTTGACTTGGACCGTACTGTGCCAGACGATCTTGCCGTCCTGCCTCAGAGTGATGTTGAGAGGATCTATCCTCAAATTTTGAACACGTGAAGTTTGGTTCACCAAGCTGACCTTCAGTTGGGCTTTTTCACCCACGAAGTAAAAATCTTTCAGGTTTTCCACAATCAACTGGTAACGCTCAACACTCACAAATCTCTTCTCCGTGGAAACCTTCTTGCCATCCACATTCGTTTCCACGTAGATGATGTACTCTCCGGATGGGAGGGTCGTTATCTCCTTTTCTCTCTTGAGGTCGAAGAGAAGACGACTCGTGAACGGCTCAAAAACGCTTTTCACAGGTTGTGTTTGTTTGAAACTGTACACTTGTTGCTTCTGGGCATTGAAAATCTGAAACGTGAAGTCCGATATTACGATCTCGCGTCTCTTTTCTGTGTTGTTGTAGAGTCTAACTTGCACATCGAGTGGAACACCGACGCTGTGTGTGTCCTCGCACTGTATCAAAAGTTGGCTCGCTGGAGCCTTCTCTATGGAAAGCTGAGCGTAGTAACTCCTGATACCGAAAAAGAAGATGAACACGACCACGATGTTCAACAATAAAAAATAAAACCCACGTCTACGGTACTTCTGGGTTCTCTCTTGTTCTCTCTTTACAATTTCTTGCTCCTTCTTTCTCCAGCTCTCAGGATCCCTCGAGAGGTACTTCATATCGAAGTGGTCACCCTGAGCACTTCTTCGAAGGATGTGATCCCTTTCAGGACCTTTTCGAAACCATCGATGAACATCGGACGCATGCCCTTCCGCAACGCAAGATCGTATATCTCCCTTTCGCCTCCACCGGCAACTATCACATCCTTGATCTCTCTGTCGAGCACCAAGACCTCACCCACCGCAACCCTTCCCTTGTAACCCATACCGTTACACTCTGCACACCCAGGACCAACGGTGTATTCCACTGGTTCCAGATCCGGGAAAACTTCTTTCCACATCTGCAAATACTCCGGCCTCAGCTGTGCCTTGATCCTGCAATTCTCACAAAGTTTCCGCACGAGTCTTTGGCTCACGACACCGATCAAAGCTGTGGACAAGAGATGTCTGTCGACACCAAGGTTGACCAGCCTGTCTACCGCGGCGGCAGCACTGTTCGTGTGCAGCGTGCTGAGCACAAGGTGTCCCGTCAGTGCCGCTTCGATTGCCAGATTCGCGGTCTCTTTGTCCCTCATCTCACCGATCATTATGATGTCGGGATCTTGGCGAAGGAAAGACCTCAGAAACCTTGCAAAGGTCAAGCCTATCTCTGGGCTCACCTGACACTGAGTCACACCATCTATGGTGTATTCAACAGGATCTTCGGCCGTCACGATGTTGACAGTGATGTCCTTCAGTTTGTTTATCATGGCAACGAGCGTGGTGGACTTGCCGCTACCAGTGGGTCCCGTGACCAAGATGATACCGTTGGGCCGGATGAGGAGCTGGGAGATCAACTTGTAATTGTACTCACTGAAACCGAGCTCTTCGAGCTGCTTGTAGGCTGCGGAGACTTTGAGTATTCTCATCACTACCTTTTCTCCGTGAACCGATGGCATCGTCGAAACACGGAAATCGTACTGTTCACCCTGTATGCTCATGTAGAACTTACCATCCTGAGGCAAGCGCTTCTCGGATATGTCCAATCCCGACAAGATCTTTATTCGCGTGACCACCGCGCCGTGTTGAGCCTTGGGATAATCTATTATCTTGCGAAGCAGACCGTCTATCCTGTACCTCACACGCACGTAGTTCCTGAAAGGTTCTATGTGAATATCGCTCGCTTCCATCTGCACAGCCTTTTGAATGAGAGCGTTCACCATCTTGATGATCGGTGCCTCAGGTTCTGCTTCGAGCTCTTCAGTCTCCTCGATTGTCAACACTTCAGGCTCAGATTCCTCCGACACCGGAATCTGTTGTGCCAGCTCAGCGATTCCACCTTGAACGTGCTGTTTGTACATGAGCGCGAAGAGAGAGGGTGTCACGAGATAGATCAATGGTTCTTGCCCGGTGATGAACTTCACTTCTCCTTTGATCCTGCTCAGGTTGAGAACGCTGTCGGTCACGAGTACGAGCTGACCATCGCGCCTGTCGATGGGAATGGTGCGCAGCTCTTCTATCAACGCTCTGGGTAAACTGTTCAAAACTTCCGCTGGAATGGCTCTCGGGGGATCTTTGAGCACAGGCAGGTTGTACTGTTCCGCCAACGCCTCGGTGAGTTCTTCCCACGTCACGTATCCCAGCTCAACGAGCGTCTCACCGAGAGGTTTTTTTGTTATTCTTTGGTGTTCCAGAGCTCTGTTGAGCTGTTCTTTCGTTATGATGCCCTTTTCGAGGAGAACCTCACCGATCCGCCTGTACCTCACTCGGTCAGGCATTCGTCATGTCTCCCAAACCCAACCTGTAGATCGCAGGTATGTCCATCTCGGGGAAGAGTATCCTCTCTTCCTGGTCGAATCCAGTCGCTATGACTGTGACTTTCATTTCGTCTTCTTTGAGCTCGTCGTCGATGATCAAGCCGAACTTGACGTCCGCATCTTCGCTGCAACTCTGCCTCACGATCGAGGCGGCCAGATGGAGTTCTCTCAACTGGACTGTCTTGGGTGCCGAGACGTTCAGTATTATCGCCTTGGCATTCTCCACAGGTTGCTCCATGAGTCTGCTCGTCATGGCTCTCTTGGCGGCCTCAGCCGCCCTGTTCGTACCCTTCCCTATGCCTATGCCAAGCATCGCAACCCCAGCGTTTCGCATCACCGATTCTATGTCGGCGAAATCGAGGTTTATGTAACCCCTCTTGGTTATGAGCTCCGAAATCCCCTTCACACCTTGATGGAGCGTCTCGTCGGCTGTAGCGAACGCTTCGACCGCTGTCACGTCCGCAGGTAGTTCTTCCAATAACTTGTTGTTGGAGACTTTGATGAGTGTATCCACGCTGGGTTTCAGTTTTCTCAAGCCTTCTATGGCCCGTTGCCAGCGTTCCTTGCCTTCGAAGTAGAACGGGGTGGTGACAACGGCAACCGTCAACACGCCCATCTTTCTCGCCACATCGGCTATGACAGGTGTGGCACCCGTTCCAGTGCCACCACCGAACCCAGCAGTGAGAAAGAGCATGTCGGTGTCTTTCAGGACCTGTTCTATCTTGTCCAAACTCTCGAGTGCGGCTTCTTCGCCAACCTTCGGATTTCCCCCCGCCCCAAGACCACGGGTCCTGCGTTCTCCTATCTGAATCTTCAGATCCGCGTCGGTTTCTTCGAGCACCTGCACGTCCGTGTTCACCGCTATGAGCACGACGTTCTTCAAACCCGTCTTGGCCATGCGATTCACTGCGTTGTTGCCAGCACCCCCGACCCCCATAACCTTTATGATGGGGATTCTCTTTCTCGTCAATTTCTCGGTTTCTTTACCTTTCTCTTGTTTGCTCAGCTCGAAAGGCATAGGATCGCCTCCTCGGGTTCACCACAAACTCTTGAACATCTCAACGAGTTTCCTGAAGAAACCCTCTTTCGAACTCGATGTCTTTGTTGAAACAATGGGTTGACTCTGCTTCAAGAGTTGAACTATTCCCCCCAACACGCCACACAGCGCAGGATCGTCCGCGGCATCGTCATCGTTCAGAATGGGTACATTCGTGACGTTGAACGTTCCAACACGTGCTGGGCCTTCGAACACGTCCAAAGCCAGGTCTATGAGCCGAGGGATTTTGGCTCCCCCACCCACGAATACAATTCCGCCTGGCAGTTTCCCAACCACGTTGATAGGATTCTGCATCGCGAACTCTCTGATCGTTCTTCTGACTTTCATGAGTATTTCCCTCAGACGGGCGTGTATTATCCGCGCAAGTTCCTCCTTCGTGGTGGTCTTGAGGGTTCTACCGTCCAGTCCCCTGTACTCAACCGCTTGTTGTGCGTACGATGATTCTCCGTAAACGGCACTTCCTTCGGACCTGAGCAATCGTTCTGCTTCTTCTATCGATGTTCCGAGCACGATCGATATATCGCGAAGAACGTTCTTGATTCCGAGCGGTATCATTTGTACTCTGGCGGGGACGGAAGCAAGGTAAATCACCACAAAGGTGTGAACGTGTCCAAGGTCGACGAGGCAAACCCCGTTTTCCTTTTCTACATCGCTCAAGGCACACTCGGCCGCGAAGAGACTTGAATGTCCAACGAAGAGAGGTTCTGGCAAAGTGTCAGACAGAAAATCGAAAACCGAACCAGAGTCCTTCTCCATCACGACGGCGGCTACCTCGAAACGAACCTTGTTCGCGTTCATCCCAACCGGGTTCAGCACGTACTTTGTTCCATCCACGATGTACCTCTTCGGATAGAAGTGTAAGAGCTTGTAACTGCTTGATAATTCTTCTTCTGCAGTTTTTTTGAGCGAGTCAGTTATCGATTCGTCCACCGTCTTCTTCTCATTTTCCGACAGGCTCAACTCCGTGCCGTGATCAATCAATCGAACGTTGCTGTGGCTGCTCGAGACTATGAAATCCGCACGCCTGACTCTCGATTCCTGTTCGAGTTCACTGACCAGCGACTCGATCACTTCAATGACCGCAGCCACGTCCCTGACATCGCCCCCCTCTATTCCTCTCGACTTCACAGATCCCTTCGCCAGCACTTCCAAGCCTTGTGGTGTATGCCTGAGGACCACACCTTTGCACGTGTGACTCCCGATGTCAATCAGACAATAGGTTTCACCTTTTCTCATCGTCCCCACCCCTTAGCTTGTACAAGAGCCCTTGTGGGGACAAAAAGTACTCCCCTTTGGGCTCCATCCTCTTGATCGCCTCGGGTAACGCCTGCAAGTTTCTGAGCAGATCTTCCCACTCGTTGAACCTCACCGACACGCCTTTCAACAACAAGACTCTCTTCTCCTTTGGAAGCACCTCAACCACGTACGGACTATCTAAAGCTGGTTTCAGCTTTTCTATCAACCGTAAACTGTTCTCATCAAGGCGCGCATTCACTATCTCCAAACCACTCACGTACGCTTTAGATAGAACATCCCCTGCTTTTGCAGTTTCAACCAACTTCCCACTCCGTCCCACCCACCACAACCTTCCCTTGTGAGCCACCAAGAAAACACGTTCTTCCCCCCTTGGTTTGGCTGAAAAGTTCACAAACCTGGCCGCAAAAAAGAAAACGCACAACGAACAGAGAACGCCAACGAAAATCACCGCTTTTTTAGAATTATACATCCAAATAAGTCACCTTCAAAGCGTGTCGTTCAATGAAATTCTTCCTCTCGACCGTGTCTTCCCCCATGAGTATCTCGAACAGCGCGTCCGCTTCCTCCGCATTCTCTATCGTAACACGAATTAAACGTCTTGTGACAGGGTCCATCGTTGTCTCCCAAAGTTGCTCCGCGTTCATCTCTCCCAAGCCTTTGTAGCGTTGCACCTCAACTTTCTGCGAACCGTTGAGTTCTTTCATCAGAGCTTGGTATTCTTCGTCGCTGTATAAATACAGGATTCTGTTTGGCAGCTGAACTCTGTAGAGTGGTGCAACGGCTATGTAGATCCTTCCTTCTTCTATCAGTGGTCTCATGTACCTGAAAAAGAAGGTCAAAAGGAGAACTCTTATGTGTGCACCGTCGACGTCGGCATCCGTCATGATGATGATCTTACCGTAACGCAGTTTGGTTCGGTCGAATCTCTCTCCAATCCCAGTTCCCACCGCGACGATTATGTCTTTTATCTGCTCGTTGCTGAGCAACTTCTGTATCGAAGATTTCTCCACGTTCAGGATCTTTCCCCTCAAAGGTAATATCGCTTGGAACTCTCGGTCTCTCGCCTGCTTCGCAGAACCACCTGCAGAGTCACCCTCGACGATGAAGAGTTCGGATTTTTCCACATCGTTCGTCACACAGTCTGCGAGTTTTCCAGGCAGTGCCGCCCCATCGAAGGCACTCTTTCGTTTCACGAGTTCTCTGACTTTCTTCGCTGCTTCCCTTGCCCTCTTCGCTTGTTGCACTCTCTCGAGTATGACCTTCAACACGGCTTTGTTGATCTCGAAGAATTCCGTCAAACGTTCCTTAACGATCTTGCTCACAGCGGTTCCCGCGCTCTCGCTTCCCAACCGACCCTTCGTCTGACCCTCGAACTCTGGATTCGGCATCAAAACGCTCACAACAGCTACAAGACCTTCTCTGACGTCTTCGCCCGAGAATGCCTCGTCTTTGCGTAGGTAACCCAAGTTCTTTCCATAGTCGTTGAGTAACCTCGTGAGAACGTTTCTGAACGCCACCACGTGTGTTCCGTGGTCTATGGTTCGGATGTTGTTCACGAACGAATAGGTTATCTCCTCATCCTGTGAAGCGGTGTAGACCAAGGCTATCTCTACCTTTATGTCCTCGTGCGAATCCGAGATGTGTACGATGTCGTGCAGGGGTTTCAAGTTGGAGTTTTTCACGACGTAGCTGACGTATTCTTTTATGCCGCCCACGTAGTTCATCTTGGTTTTGTAGTCGTTTATCCTGTCCTCGAACTCTATTGTCAAGCCAGGGTTCAGGAAGGCAAGTTCTCTGAGCCTATTCTCGATGATGTCGGGGTCGAACTCCGTTGTTGAAAATATCTCAGGATCCGGTTTGAACCTCACGATCGTTCCACGCTCCGATGTCTCTCCGAGTTCCTTCACCTCACACAATGGCTCGCCCCTCGAGTACTTCTGATAGTAAACCTTTCCGTTTCTGCGAACCCACACCTCCATGACCTCGGACAACGCGTTCACCACGGAGGCTCCCACTCCGTGGAGCCCTCCACTGACTTTGTAAGCGGAGTTGGAGAACTTTCCACCGGCGTGAAGCACTGTCATGACCGTCTCCAACGTGCTCTTTCCGGTCTCCGGATGAACCTCGATGGGAATACCCCTGCCGTTGTCCTCAACCTCAGCAGAACCGTCCTCGTGAAGAACCACCTTTATCTTGTCACACGCTCCAGCCATGACTTCGTCCATGCTGTTGTCGATGATCTCGTACAACAAGTGATGGAGCCCACTCTTTCCAGTCGAACCTATGTACATGCCGGGTCTCAAGCGAACCGCTTCGAGACCCTTGAGCACCTTTATGTCTTCCGGTCTATAGTCGATCGCCATTTGGATCCCTCCTGAAAACGACGTTGTTCACCATTCCTTCGCCCAGTCTTTCGTTGATCTTCTCAGCGATCTTTTTCGACATGAAGCGAGCTTCGGTCAACCACACGTCGCTGTCACAAGTGAAGAAAACCGTTCCGTTGGAGAATTCCACAAAACGACAATGTTTAGCAAGTGATTCGCCCAAAATACCCGCAAGGTCCGAGAGTACCAACCTGAGTTTCAGATTCTTGAAGAGTGGGTCGGATTTGGTGAGAGCTTCGAAAACATCGCTCAACCTTTTCATTCCCAGTTCTCTCCAACACTTTTGATGAATTCTTCAAACCTGCTCGACAAGAATCGACCAAGCTCGGTTTCGTAACGCCTCCATCCATCGATCTCGTTCACCGGGACTATACCTCTACTCGTGTGCGTCAGAAATAGCTCGTCGGCACCGTAAAGTTCAGACAGCTCAACCCACCGTTCTTCGACCGTTATACCGAGAGTTCGACACAACCTCAGCGTGTTCAACCTTGTTATCCCAGGTAGTATACCGCTGTCGATGCTTGGTGTGATCACCTTGCCCTCTTTCACGAGGAAGACGTTCGTGAAGGTTCCCTCACACACCTGCCCACGACTCCCAATCATTATGACGTCGTAAGCATCGCCTTTAAAGCGTTTGGCCAAGAGGATGTCCGTTCTGCCCGCAACCTTGAGATCGGCAGGTGTAGACAGTGGATCTATTTTCCTCACGTTGCTCACCTTCACCTTGACGTAACCCAGCGGTTCCAACTTAAGCTCACGCACGTAAACGATCAGCTCACTGTGGCTGGGTGCGTATTCGAAGGCGCTGAACCTCCCTCTGGGTACGGCAACGACCCTGATTGAGGCTTCTTTGCCGAGCCTTTGAACACCTTCTTCGAGTATTCTTTTGAAGGTTGGGTAGTTCAAAGACAGATCGAGACCCATGTGTGACAGCGTGTTCAGTAGTCTTTCGTAATGATATTTGGGGGCGAAGAGTCTCATATCGTACGTTCGCAAGGTTTCGTAAGCCACGCCCCCGTACAGAAAACCTGGTTCGTCTATGTCCAACTTGGTTTCGGCCTCAGTCGACCATGCTCTTCTCCAAATCAACAACCTGCGACACCACCCCTGTTCCGTTTGGTTTCTTCACAACAACCTTCCTTAGAGCGTTGGTACCGACCGACACGAACTCGTGACGAACGTAATATTGGTCGTACCCGTAACTCACACCGTTCTTGCTCATTTCCACAAGCACCGTTCTGATTTTTCCCACCGATGCTGCCCGGTAATCCGCTGCGACTTTCTCTGCGATCTCTCTGAGCAGTTTCATTCGCCTGTCCTTTTCTTCGGGCGGAACCTTCTGCCTTATGCGCGCCGCTGGTGTGTTTGGCCTTTCGGAGTATTTGAATGCATGTACCCTGGAAAACATAGCTTCTTTGACGAGTGCCAAGGTTTTTTCGAAGTCTCCGATGGTTTCACCTGGGAAGCCCACTATCATGTCCGTAGTTATGGAAAAGAAAGGATCTCTGCTGCGCAAGCGTTCGAAAAGCGCTAAAGCTTGTTCAACCGTGTAGTTCCGGTTCATGGCCTTCAAGATCTTGTTCGAACCACTCTGGATTGGTATGTGCAGATGAGGACACAGTTTCTCATTGTTCTCAAACAATTCTATAAGCTCGTCCGATATGTCCTGTACGTTTATCGAACTGAGCCTGATTCGAAAGTCTCCCAACACTTCGTCCAACAATCGCCTCACGAGACGGGCCAAGTTGCTGTCGATGTCTCGACCATACCTGCCCAAGTTCACTCCCGTGAGAACGATCTCTCTGTAACCTAAACTGACGAGATGCTTCACTTCTTGTATCACAACTTCTGCCGGCTTGCTCCTGATCTTTCTACCTCTGGCGAGCGGTACAATGCAGTAAGTGCAGTACTCGTCACATCCGTCTTGCACCTTCACATAGGCTCTGACTCGATCTGCGAGGAAACTGTTCACTCGTTCGTCGATTTCGTAATCTGGTTGCGAGACCAATGCCTTCTGTTCCTTTTTCTGGAACCACTCGTTTATATGCTTCGCGAGCTCCTTCTTTTCTTTGTTTCCGAGTACCAAATCGACCCCACAGTCCATTATGGACTGCACGTCCAAGTGAGGATAACAACCTGTAGCTACGACGAGTGCATCTGGATTCATTCTTTTGAGTTTCCTCAGCAACTGACGGGACTGCCTCGCGGCTTCATTGGTTACCATGCAAGTGTTCACGATACATATGTCGACGTCGATTGGTTGTGGCGAAACCACTATTCCAGCACGTTCGAGCTGTTCTATGATCAGCTCAGTCTCGTACTGGTTCACCTTGCACCCCAGAAATGTCACGAAGGCCCTCATAGGTATCCTTCCATTGCTGCCCTCACGATGTTCGTCCTCGTGATCACACCCAACAGCCGACCGTGCTCGTCCACAACGGGAAGGATCTTCACGTTGTGCTTTATCATCAAATCGGCGACATGAGCCAGAGAAGCGTTTTCGTTCACAACGAGCGGGGGATGCGTCATGATTTCTCGAATCGGTTTGTCCTTCAACTTGGCAGCCATCTTGAGGAACTGACTCATGTCGGGGATGAAAGTTGTAGACTGCAGAAGTGAAAAATATCCTGGTATTGCAGCGCGTATTACATCGCTCTCGCTCACAAAACCTATGACTCTCATGTCCTCGGTGACAACGGGGATCCCACTCAAAAACTGAGTGGCCATGATTCGCACCACGTTCTCGACAGTCTCATCCTGTGTGACGGCGGTCACATCCCTGACCATCACATCGTAGACCCTCACGGTATCATCCCTGCCTCATCTGAGGCGTTCCAGTCTGCACGATTTGAGAGCCTCACTTATTTCCTCGTACTCGGGCATCTCCTTAGCGAGTTTTCTGGTCTTCGCAAGTGCGGCAGCGTAACCGAACCTTGCGACCTCCAGCATGCTCACATTCTTTTCTGTCAGCCTCTTGTAAACCATCGCCGCGACGTAGGCATCACCAGCGCCTAAGATGTTCTCAGGATCGACCTTCTCCTCAGTGCTGATCAACCACACACCATCTTGGGTGGCGACCACGTCGTTCTTGATTTCGTACGAAACAACGGCCAGCTTGCAACCCCTCTTCACGAGGTTAGCCGCAGCCTCAACGTAATCTTCAAGGCTTTCCAAGCGTTCTCCCAAGATTGTGAGACTCCCCCTCACATCGGGCTTGACAACATCCGGGACGCAGATCTCCAAAGCTTCCGTCAAGTACTCGTCGATCATGTCGAAGAACACCATTCTTCCCTTCTCTTTGGCTTTCTTCGCCATCTTCCCGTAGATTTCACCTGTCAATCCCTGTGGTAAGCTTCCGGATAGTACAACCGCCTCGGCTCTGGAAAGGTATATCTCATAGCGTTTCAAGAGTAACTCGACTGCCTTCCTGTCCACTCTTGGACCTGGAGAATTTATGGAAGTCATGGTGTGGTTAACCGGATCGACGATCACGATGTTCTCTCTCGTTTCCTCCTCTATGTGCACGAAACTGGTGCTGATGAGTGGACTCACTTTGTTCAGCTCAGTTAGAAGCACACGACCTGTGTATCCTCCGATTATTCCTATGGCGATCGAGGAAACTCCCAGCTTCGCCAAGGCCATGGAAACGTTGATACCTTTGCCGCCAGGGTTCATCATCATGTGGTTCTGGCCCTTGATCCTGTGATAAGCGTTCACGGTGAACTCTTCGATTATGAACTCCCTGTCGAGGGCGGGATTCAGCGTGACAGTTATGACCTTCAACGTTTCACCTCTCCAGCACGAATTCTCTTGCAGGTCCTCTGTATTCGATTCTACCACTCTTCATCATTACGAACTGATCGGCTATCGGTAGGAATCTCAATTTCTGTCTGGTGCTGAGAACAACTATCCTGTCTTGCTTTATGTTCAACAGTTCCTTAAGCACCGGGATCAACGTGTCGTCGTCCAAGTGATCCAGTATACAGTCGAACACAACAATGATGGACTTTCTCACGATCGCCGCGAAGAGCAACAGCATGATCTTTTCCATCGTGTAGAACTGACTGATGGGCGTTTTGAGTTCACGCTTGAGAAACTTGAGTATCCCAAGTCTGTCGAGTTCCGAAGCGAAATCTTCCAAGGAGGCCTTGGAGTCGGAAAGGGTTATCTTTATGAAATCAGCGAAGGTCAACTCGTCCATGGCTTCCACGAAAGAAGGTTCAACGTAAGATACCATTTGCCTGAGCAATTTCTTGTCGTAGACTTGTATAGGCTTTTCGTTTATGAGCAACTCTCCGGACGAATCGACGTTTTCATAGATTTCCCTGTTGAGTCTCGACAACGACCTCAGCAGGGCGGATTTACCCGCGCCTCTTGGACCGTAAATGACCGTGAGCTGTCCCGCTTCGAAGGAGAGGTTTATGTCCTTCAGCACTGGCACATTGTCTATGATCAGAGAGAAATTTCTCAGTTCTACGAAACTATGGCTCCTTGTTTTCTTTTGATTTTCTTCCATTTCCCTCACCGTTTTCCAAGGACATCCTCCTGAACATCTCCTCTTTCGCTTCTTCTTGCCCGTCTTTGAGAAGCTTTAACAACTCGTATTGAGACAGTGTCTTGAGGTTCTTCTTCGATCTCTGCATGGGATCACCTCTCATTACAAATACTACGGCGTATGAATTACCTCAGCTTTTAGCAAAGTTTAAGACTGACGTCTCTTACTCATCGGCCTCACGACCTGCAACAGTTTCATCCTGTGGTACAGTGTCCTGACACTCATTCCGATCTCTCTGGCGGTCTTTTGCACGTCCCAGTCGTTCCGTTCCAGTGCCTTCATTATTAATCCCTTTTCGTACTCTCTCAAGGCGCGTCTGAGATCCTTCACGTCAACCGCAACTTCTTGGGCTTGATAGGACAGTTTCAACGGCGGTAGATGGTGCGCTCTGATGAACCTCTCATCCGGTTCCATCGTTATCATGGCCCTGCCGATGATGTTTTCGAGTTCTCTCACGTTACCGGGCCAATCGTAGGACATGAGTTTGTGCAAGGCCTCGGGAGATATACCCTCCACTGTTCTTCCGTACTCCTGGTTGAGCTTCTTTATAATGTGTTGCACAAGCATTGGTATGTCCTCTCTTCTCTCCCTCAGTGGGGGTATGTGTATGGGAAAAACGTTGAGCCTGAAGTAGAGATCTGGTAGGAATGAGCCTTCCTGAACCATCCTCTCCAAGTTCATGTTTGTCGCGGCGATGATACGCACATCGATCTTTATGGGTTTTGTTCCACCGACGGGTGTTATCTCCTTCGTCTCCAAGAACCTCAGCAGTTTCGGTTGCACAGACAAAGGCATCTTTCCTATTTCGTCCAGAAAGATCGTACCTTTGTGTGCTTCTTCGAACAAACCCTTCTTTCCTTCCCTTTTGGCACCCGTGAAGGCGCCCGGGGCATAACCGAACAGTTCCGATTCGAGGACTGACTCTGGTATCGCCGCGCAATTCACGCTCACGAAGGGGTGATCCTTCCTCTCACTGGCGTTGTGTATCGCGTGTGCGAGCAATTCCTTACCCGTGCCGCTCTCGCCCCTCAGCAGGACTGTCGCAGGGGTTTGTGCGACTTTCATCGCCTGTTCTATGATGATCTTCATCTTTGTGCTCTCTGCAACAATGTCGTCGAAAGTATACTTCGCACTCATGCGCCTCATGATCCGGCGCATTTCTTCAAGTTCTCTGCTCAGACGAACGATCTCCGAAACATCGTGTATCACGCCAACGCTGCCCCTGAACTGACCCTTGACGAACAGAGGTGTGACGTCCACCACTACCTCTTTGCGGGTTGGTCCCACCAGGAGTCTCGCTCCATATATCGGTTGCTTGGTTTGTGCAACCTTGATGTGCATGCTTTCGCCCTCCGCAATGTCTATGGTGGCGGGTTTGCCTATGACCTCTTGCGCCGAATAACCGGTTATCTTGGTGTAGGCCTTGTTCACCATCACGATCTTACCTTCGGCATCGGCAACAGATATCGCGTCGTTCGTGGACTCTATGATTGCCTTGAGCAGTGCTTCCATCTCCCTGAGGTTTGTGACCTCCTCGAGCATCTTCTGCACGCTGGTGATGTCCCTGAAGATTGCGACCGCACCTATGATTTCTCCATTGCTGTCTTTGATCGGTATCCTCGAGGTTATGATCTTCACGTCTCCTATGTCCTGAACGTTATCGATCTCTGCCTTGCCAGTCTGAACGACGATGTGCAACCTGGTGTTCGGTATGGCGTCGACCACGTACCTACCAATTGCGCTCGAGGCTGGAATGCCTAATATGATGGACGCCTGCTTGTTCATGAAAACGATCCTCGCTTTCTTGTCCACAATTATGATGCCCTCAACGATGGAGTTCAGAACAGTTTCAAAGAGCTCTTCCCTCGTCATTTGACCACCTCGAATAGATATTCAGCACTTGCTCTGCGCTCAAATCAGAGATCCTCTCGTTTTCGAAAATTTCACACTGAGCTACATCCATCTCCTTGAGAACCGCTTTCACGCTCCTGTTCGGCCTCACGAAAAGCTTTTTCAGAAATTGTTCATAACCGTCCAGATCCAGTTGCACACGCTTTCTGACGAGCTCGATCATGGCAGAATCAACCCTTGGTGGAGGTTCAAAGCAACCTTTCGGCACTCGTCGGAGGATTGAGACGTTGAAGTATGTCTGACCCAGAACGGTCATCAGAGTGTGCCTTCGCCTATCTCGACCCATGATGAGTTTCTCCGCGAATTCTTTCTGAACGATGAGAATGCACCTTTCAAAGCCAAGCTCGATCACCTTGCGGATGATCTTTGAAGATATCTGGTATGGAATGCTACCGTAGCACAAACGTGCACCTTTGATTTCCTCGACATCTACCTCAAGAAAATCTTTCAACCTGAGCTCAACGTTCTCGAATGGCACGTTCCTTTTGAATTCTTCACCCAGTGACTCATCTACTTCGTAACAGATGAGTTTACAACCAATCTGGGCCACAAACCTTGTGAGGAAACCTTTCCCGCAACCTATTTCGACAACAACATCATCGGTGCGGGGGTTCAACCTGTCTGCGAGTTCGAGTCCCACGTCTTCACACTTGAGAAAATGTTGTCCGTGAGGTCTCACTGTTCGATCAGAACTTCCGCTTGCCCCTCGATCGCGACCGTTCCGTCGCTCTTGATCACGTTCGTTTGAAGGATGAGCCTCTGTTTTTCTTCTTTCTTATCTACAACCTTGACGTGTACTTTCACCGTCTCTCCAACGAACACTGGCGCCCTGTAGGACAGTTGCTGTCTGACTAAAATCGTTCCAGGGCCCGGGAAGTCCATACCGAGCACCTTTGAGATCAATGAAGCCACCAACATACCGTGGCATATTCTCTTTTTGAACCGCGTGTTCTTCGCGTACTCTTCATCCAAATGAACAGGGTTCTTGTCACCCGTGATCTCTGCGAACGTTCTCACCATCTCGTCGCTGATGGTAAAACTTGCCGAGTACTCTTGATTGATTCGCACTTCGGAAAACTTCATCGTTTCACCCCACGACACATATTATCACGTCATGGAGGTAGAATGTTAGTCGGAGGTGCAAGCACTGGACAGAAAGATATACCTAAAGAAAATGGATCTCGATCGGGCACTGGAGCTGTATTTGAGCCGTCTGAGAGAGACTGGCTTCTTCCAACCTAGGACAGAAAATATCAAAGTCAGTGAGGCGCTCGATAGGGTTCTGGCACGTGCAGTCTTTGCCCTCAGGAGCGTTCCTCATTACAACTCGGCTGCGGTGGACGGAATAGCGGTTCGCTCCTCCGACACGGTTCAAGCCTCAAAACACGCACCTAAGAGGCTTGACAGAGACCATTTCGCGATCGTCAACACGGGTCAACCGATGCCCGAAGGTTTCGATGCCGTCATCATGATAGAGGATGTCCATTTCTTGGAGGATGGTTCGGTGGAGATCTTCGAGCCTGTGCCGTCCTTTCACAACGTCAGAACGATCGGTGAGGATGTCGTTGAGTACGATATGCTCTTCTGCAGGTACCATCGACTCGCACCGCAGGATCTTTCACTGTTGCTGGCCGCCGGTGTGTTCGAAGTGGAGGTATTGAAGAAACCTGAGTGCGTGGTCGTGCCCACGGGCGATGAGATCGTCGATCCTTACAGTGAGCTAAAGGAAGGTTCCATACCTGAGACTAACTCCATACTCGTCAAAGCTTTCCTCGAAAGGCTCGGAGCCAACGTGAAGGTCCACGATCCGCTCGGCGATGATCCGACGAAGCTGGCATCGGCCCTGCAAGAACTCTTACCAACGCACGATCTTGTTCTTTTCATAGGGGGTTCTTCGGCTGGGCAGAAAGATTACGTCTACCGTGTGCTCGAAAAACATGGTGAAGTTCTTGTGCACGGTCTCAGCATCAGACCCGGTAAGCCCACAATCCTCGCGATCGTCGAGGAAAAGCCCGTGATAGGTCTTCCCGGTTTTCCCGCTTCCTGTTTCACTGTGCTCGAGCGTGTGGTCAAACCCATCCTGCAAGCGTGGTACCGTTCAAGCGAATCTGATGAAGATTTCCTGGAGGCCGAGGTTGCGACGAGAATGTTTTCTTCTGTCGGTGACGATGAGTTCGTCAGGGTCATGTTGGCGAAGGTGAAGGATCGTTACGTCTGCGTTCCTCTAAAAAGAGGTGCAGCCACGATGTCCTCGCTGACCAAGATGGACGGCACGATCGTCGTACCCAAAGGTCAAGAGGTGATAGACGAGGGAAAGAAGGTTCAAGTTCTATTGACAGCTTCGAGGAAGAGAATAGACAACACGGTGCTCTTCGTCGGTAGCAACGATCCGCTCATCGATAGACTGAGTGATCTTCTCATCGAACGCGGTTTGAATCTCTCAGTTGTGAACGTCGGTAGCCTCGGTGGCGTGAGAGCCATAGCAAAGTCTTACGCGCACCTTGCGGGCGTTCACCTGTTTGACAGTGAGAGTGAAACCTACAACCTACCCTTCTTGAGGAAGATGATGAAACATTTTGTACTCGTAAAGTTCGTGAAGAGGCTCCAAGGTCTCGTGGTCCAGAAAGGAAATCCGAAATCGATCAAGTCGCTTCACGATCTGGCGAGAAGAGACGTGAAGTTTGTGAACAGGCAGAAAGCCTCTGGAACCAGGATCCTGCTGGATTATTATCTTTCAAAACTTGGGATAGACCCACGACAGATAAACGGTTACGAAAAAGAGGAACTGACGCACGCGGCAGTTGCTCTCAAAATCAAAAGAAACCTCGCGGATGTGGGCTTGGCTGTATCGTACGTAGCGCAGCTGATGGACTTGGACTTCGTACCTCTGTGCTGGGAAGAGTACGATCTTTTGGTCCTCCCAGAGTTTCTTAAGGATGAACGTTTCGGAATCATACTCGATGTGATGGCTTCGAGTGATTTCAAAAATGTCGTTTCTGAGTCCTCGGGTTACGATATCTCCGATCTGGGAAGAGTTGTCGAGGAGGTCGGATCTTTATGAGAGTGGCCATCGTGGTGGTGAGTGATAGGGTGAGTCAAGGCACCATGATCGACAAGAACGCAAACACCGTTGCAAAGCTTGTTGGACAAATAGGTGGTAACATAGAAGCTGAATCGATCGTTCCAGACGAAGTTGAATCGATACGTGGAGAACTCTTGAAACTGTGTGAGGCAGGATTCGATTTGGTGATTACCTGTGGTGGTACAGGGGTATCACCTCGGGATGTGACGCCCGAAGCAACGATGGGACTAATCGAAAAGAGACTCTACGGCATGGAGATGGCCATGATGCTCGAGGCAATGAAACAAACGCCTACTGCCGTTTTGTCACGCGCGGTGGTGGGGATCAGGGGAGAGACCTTGATCATCAACTTGCCGGGTAGTCCGAGCGCAGTGGAGCAGAATTTGAAGGCCATACTCGGTGCGATACCGCACGCGTTGGAAAAGATCAAGGGCTCAACCAAAGATTGCCATCGAGAGGGTGAAAGGCATTGAAGTTCCTCAGACTCGCCAGTTTAGATCAAGTCTATTCTGAGTACGTTCAGATTTTGAAACCTATCAGCGAGACCCTGGAGGTTCCCACGCTCGAATCGCTCGGCTTTGTGTGCGCCGAGAATGTGTTCGCCTCGCAGGACCTTCCAGGTTTCGATAAATCTTTAGTGGATGGCTACGCCGTTAGATCCAAAGACACGATAGGTGCAAGTCCAAACCTGCCTGTCATGTTGCGTCTCGCGTTGGAGGTAAAGATAGGTGAGGAACCGATTGGGAGTATCAATGAGAACGAAGCTGCTTGGGTTGCGACCGGTGCGATGTTACCGAGTGGAGCGGATGCGGTAGTGATGGTAGAACACACGCAGAGATTCAACGAGTACGTCGAGGTGATGAAACCAGTTGCCAGTGGAGAGAACGTGCTGAGAAAGAACGAAGATGTGAAGAGGGGTCAAGCAGCAGTGACGAGGGGCGAGAGGATCAATCCAGGACATCTTCAACTCCTACTTCAACTCGGTGTAGAACGTCTGAGGGTTTTCAGGCGTTTGAGAGTTGGCGTGATTTCCACGGGCGATGAGATCGTTGAACCTTTCGTGAAGGAAAAATCTCTCGTTCAGGTTCGCGACAGCAACAGCTATGGTCTCGTCGCTTGGTTGAAATCCCTGGGTTTTGAGGCGAACCGTGTGGGCCTGTGCAGGGACGACGAAGGTGAAATGTTCCGAACGCTGAAAAGTTGGTTCAATGAATACGACGTGCTGGTGGTCAGTGGTGGAAGCTCGATAGGCGCGAGAGATTTCACTGAAGCAGCCATCGATCGCTTGGGAAAGCCTGGTGTTCTGTTCCATGGGATATTGATTCAACCTGGAAAACCCACAATACTCGCCATCGTGGATGATAAACCCATTGTCGGTCTTCCAGGTAATCCTGTTTCCTTCACGATCAGCACCAAATTTGTGCTCTTGCCGATTATGAGAAGGCTGGAGGGAGAGAAAGATTTTCTTTTCAAATCCTCTGGCATGGTCAAGTTGACACGGAATGTGTCTTCCAGACAAGGTAGAGAACAGTTCATCAGAGTGAAACTTTTCGAGAAACAAGGTCAAGTTTGGGCAGAGCCTTTGGAGAGTGAGACGGCGCAGGTGTCCAACTTAACGCGGGCTGACGGCGTCATCAGAGTGCCTTCGAATGTTGAAGGTCTCTCCTCGGGAGAACTTGCGGAATTCTACCCACTCTGGTTTGGATGGTGATCGCACATGATCAAGCAGATCGTGGCGATGTTCTTGTTCTTCATGGCTTACTACGTGATACTCAGCAGGGCTCAGCAAACAGCTGTAAAGGTATTCATGCTTGGTCTCGTCGCGGCGGTTTTGAAGCTGTCGGAGGGACTAACGATAGAAAACATCTCACGTGTGGTTGATTTCAACACCATAGGCCTTTTGCTCGGTATGATGATCATCGTGTCGATCTTGAAGAATACGGGTTTTTTCCAGATGGCTTCCGTTTATGCGGTACGTCTCGGAAAGGGAGATTTAGGAAAGACAGTGTCTTTGCTCATGTTTTTCATAGCGATGCTCTCTGCCCTGTTGGACAACGTCACTACGTTGTTAATATTCGCACCGATATTGTTCTTGGTCAGTGATGCGGCTGGGATCGAACCGACCAGAGTGCTTGTTCTTGGTGTCATCGCATCCAACATTGGTGGTATGGCAACGATGATCGGAGATCCTCCGAACATCGTAATTGGTAACGCGAGTGGGCTGAGCTTCGTGAGCTTCATCATTCATTTGGCACCAATATCTTTCTTGGTGTTGCTCATATCACTTAGGATGCTTGGACGCGAGGTGTCTGCCGATCGAGCGAGCGAAAAAGGTCTGAAAGAGTTGGCTGCAACCAACCCCAAGGAAGCGATCACCGACAAGAAATTGTTGTTGAGAATCGCAGTGATCTTCGTAGCCACCATCTTTTCCTTCGCCTTTCACGAAGCGTTGAAGATCGACATGGCATTCATCGCTCTGCTTGGAGCAGCACTCAGTCTCATCGTTGCAAGAAAGAGTTTTGAAGATGTAGCCAAGGAAATCGAATGGGACACGCTTTTCTTCTTCATGGGCTTGTTTTCGCTCACTCACGTGATGCATGAACTTGGTCTTCTCAGTAAGTTCGCGAGCCTCATTTCTATGATTCATTCTCGTGTAGTTCTAATCGTCGTTCTGGTCTGGCTTTCAGCTGTTATGGGCTCATTATTGAGCGCAGTGCCGGCGACGGTCGTTTTGGTTCCAGTGGTGAAATACCTCGTTGAATTGGGTTATCCAACGCAATTCTGGTGGGCGATCGCGTTGGGTGTGGGACTGGGAGCGAATCTCACGCCGATAGGTGCGGCTGTCAATATAGTAGGTATTTCTTTGTTGAAGAGATTCACCAATGAGAGCGTCTCATTCAAAGACTTTCTTCGCATCTCTCTTCGTCTTGTTTTGCTGGGTTTGACGATCGCCAGTTTCTATGTGGTTCTGATGGTCTTCATGGGATGGTGATCGATTCTTGGAAGATCTGCTCAAAGAGTACGTGGAATATTTGAAATACGTTCGCAGAGTTTCGGATCACACTGTTACGGCTTACGGAACCGATGTGGCACAGTTTCTACGGACCTTGCGAGAAAGAAAAATGAATCCTGCATCCTTCAGCGTGAAGGATGCAGAAGATTATATTAGAGATCTTTCCAAGAACTTTGGTAAGCCTTTGAGTGTTTCCACCTTAGCGCGGAAGATATCTTCACTCAGGAACTTCTTCGATTATCTGGTCCTGAGGAACTACGTGCCCAGCAACCCTTGGGTGAAGGTGAAGACTCCAAGACTCAGAAAGAGGTCTCCTGATTTCTTGACCAAGGAAGAGGTAGAAAGGATGTTGAGGGTGAGCGAGCAGAAAGAGAGGGATCATTTGATCCTGTCCTTGCTCTATTACTGTGGTCTGAGAGTCAGCGAGTTATGTAACCTGAGAGTGTCGGACGTTTCTTTCTCTCCCGCATTTGTCAGGATCGAGATGGGCAAGGGGAGAAAGGACCGCATCGTTCCACTCAACAACAGTCTTGCAAGCAAACTCAGATTGTACGTAGAGAAGCACGAGAAAGAAGCCGAGGAGTATCTGTTTGGAACTGCAACGAGGTTGCATCCGAGCACGGTGTTCAGGATCGTACGAAAGTACGCGAGCCTCTGCAACATAAGAAAAAGGGTACATCCTCACACCTTGCGTCATTCTTTTGCGACGCATTTGTTGCAGAAAAGAGTGAACGTGAGAGTTGTTCAAGAGCTTTTGGGACATGCGAACCTGTCAACAACGAGCACATATCTGCATCTGTTGGACGAAGAGAAATTCGCGGCGGTCAACGCGCTGGTGGAGGAGGTATGAACTGTGTCTGGAAAGCTAACTGTCATCGTTGGACCAATGTACTCAGGTAAGACCACGGAACTGTTGTCCTATATGGAGATCTACAAACTGGGAAGGAAGAAGACGTTGCTCTTCAAGCCCGCCTTGGACGTTCGTTACGGCACCAGCGTTGTCAAGACACACTCTGGACTCGAGGCACAAGCCGTGCCGGTTGAATTCACCAAAGATATGCTTCCGTACCTTCGAGAGAAAGTCGACGCGGTGTTCATCGACGAGGTCCAGTTCTTCGACAAGGACTTGGTCAAGCTGGTTAGGAAGCTTCTGGATGAGAACGTCAACGTGTTCTGCGCGGGACTTGACATGACCTTCAAGCAGAATCCCTTCGAGACGACCATGCTTTTGCTTGCGCTCGCGAACGAAGTTACCAAAAAGAAAGCTGTCTGCCACGTATGTGGTGAATACAACGCAACACTCACTTACAAGATATCGGACAGCGATTCGGAGATCGATGTCGGTGGAAAGGAAAAATACATCGCAGTCTGCAGGGACTGCTACAACAGATTGGTGGGGAGTACATATGGAGCGAGTTCTGGTGGTTCCGACGAGAATCGTTGAAGAGCTGGTGAACAGTGACGAAGGGATTTTTCCGATCGATTTGGGAAAGTTGAGGGATCTGATCGAAAAGAATGCCTTCTTCATCGACAGAGACATCGCTGAGAACGACGAAACGCTTCGTCAACTGATTCCATACGTGCTGATGCGCCAGCAAGGAAAGTTCCTCTTGCTCAGAAGAACGAAAAAGCAGCAGGAAAGAAGACTTCATGGAAAGCTGTCTCTGGGTGTTGGGGGTCACATCAACTTGAACGATGGTAGCACACCGTGGCAAGCTTTCTTGAAAGGCATGGAAAGAGAGATACACGAAGAGGTGAACGTGGAAGTCCTTCAACTCTCTTACATGGGCCTTCTGAACGACACGAGTTCGCCGGTGAGCAGGGTACACGTCGGGCTGGTGTACTTGGCGGAGGTGAGGTTCCTGGGTTTGAACGAACCGGACATGTTCGATTTCTGGTTTGTGGATCTGACAGAGATAGAACAGCGGAGGGAAGAGCTGGAAGGATGGTCGAA
>JAPYWY010000183.1 GCA_028276125.1 Pseudothermotoga sp. | reverse complement strand
CATCCTTCTCTCCGGGTAACATGGATTCACTGTAACACAGAGGAGCTCCGGTTTTCTCATCACCGCAACGTCTGTCTCGTTCAAGAGTTGTTCGAGTTTGGTGAGTTCATCGGTGAGAAGAATGTGCATGGGAGATTCCACCAAGATATGCTCACCGCGTAGGGAAGAAAGTTTTTCGAGGCTGACCAATCCCTCGACGATCTTTCGATCCCTTCCATCAATCGGTAGTCTCAACGCCTTCACGATGACTCTCGTTTCTGAGAGCAGAAAGTCGAGGTTCGTGGACCTCGAAGCTCCAACTGCGAGTATCACGAAGTCTGAGTGTTGGAAGGGCACGATCCTGTTTATCGCACCATCGATCAGGAAAACTTCGACCATGTCTTTTTCCAGAACTTCTTTGATCGTGAGCAGATCTTCGCTGCTGTACGGGCCAACCAAGACCACCGTGCCAGATCCTCTGACTCTGTACAAACAGATCGATCCCAAGGCCGTTCTGATGTCGAATCTTCTGAGCAGATGCAACCTCGCGGTCGAGTGCTTTGCAGCTTCTTCGCTCGTCACAACAAAGCTTCCTTCCTCTACGAAGACCTTGGGTTTCGGAAGGCCCGTGATGTGGTCGAGGTCCTCTCCATCAAAGCCTATGCTCGTGAGGGCGAGCAATTTTTCACTCAGACATTTCAACAACGCGTTGAGCGTGGTCGTCTTACCTGTGTTCTTTGCTGTGCCCAAGACACCAAGGCTCAGCATTTCCTCACCGTACCTCTCCCAGCTCTGCCAGGGTTCGCACCCTCTTCGCGTGTTCCGAACAAACCTTCGTACAGTGCGGCAACAAAGTCCTGCCTTTCGGCCACCTTCTTGAGAGTCTCGTAGATGTCGTTCACCATCTTTTCTGCGTACTCCTCTGCCTTCTTCGTGGGCTCTATTTTGGCATGACCGAAGAATCTGAACGCCTCGGCGATCGCCCTCAGTGTGTCGATGCGTGCACTCACAGTGATTGCACCACGCGCGTAGGCTTCGTCGGTAGAGGCGATCGTTATCGCATCAAGTTCGAGAGAACTTGCAAGAGCAGCGTGTAACGCCGTCGTCATGGCAGATTGAACCCTATCTTCCGTGTGGGTCATGAAACCGATGGGCTCACCAGGCCAAATCGGAGCATCCATGATGCGCCTCAGCGCCAAGATCTTCCCGGCGTTGTAGTCGACGTAGTTGTCCTTCATGTAGTCGTTGATCATGACATCCGGTGAGTAGCAGAACAAAGGTTTCAGGATGGGCCTTGCGCCGAGTTTCACCCCAAGGTGCGCCACGACGAGCATGCCCGCGAACGCTTTGGGTGCAGGCACCCCACCGAGTTCCTCGTTCGTAGGTATGTCGAATGCGAGTTTGTACTTGGCCGAGAGCTGTAGCGCAAACACACCATCCACGGTGAGCCTTTCTGGATCTGTGCCACCGTTCAGTGAACCGTAGACCATGTTTATCTTCGTCAAGTCTGCACCGGCATGTGCAGCCAGCAAGACTGTTTCAGGTGTGTTCAAGCCTCTGTGCGCTCTCACACACCAGAGCGTTGAATTGCTGAGTGCGGATTTGATCAGCTTGAGGTTTTCGAGCGTTATTATCGATCCATCCTCTTCGTGCGCCAGCAATCCCTCAAGCAGTCCTTCGCATCTCGCACCCCAAGACGGATCGAAGTGCAACACTCCGTCCGCACCCCATGCCTCGCTCACCTTTATGTGCATCGCGTCCATGAAGGGACAACCAGTTCCATATTGAACGAAGACGAGTGGTTTATCCAGACCGTGACGAAGGATCTTACCGTCGAAGTTGATCCCACGCACGAGCCGTTCGAACTTCTTCTTTTCTTCTTCAGTTATGAACCTCACCTTTTTCGGAAGAACGTTCTTTCTGAAGTATGAAACTACGAGCTCATCACACAGTTTCAGATAATCATCGAGTAACTCTTCGCCTTCGAGAATCTTTTCCTTGATCTTAGCCCTCTCGATTCCAGGACTCGTTCTGTCCTTGGCCCAAGCGAGTATTTGATCCGCGATCTTGTCGAGCAAATCTTTGAAAGTTCCATCACGAACTTCGTAGGTGTAACCGTGGGTTATGTCGCGCTTGATCTTCGTGACCGCGACCTTCTTTCTCTCGAACCCGCCCCCTTCGATGTACGCGATCACTTCCTCCCAACTCGTTCTCTCACCGAATCCCGCATCGTAACCGAGCTCTGCCGCGAGTTCCTTTGTGATCGCCTTACCACCGACCACCACCTTGCACTTTTTTCTGAGCCCCGCCGCATCCAACATGTCTATGAACCTGGCGAGCAATTCGGCCGCACCGTAGCCGACGGTCCTGCTCACCATGATGAAATCGGGCATCTCTCTCTGACAGATTTCAACGACCTCTTCCATCTTGGTGTCCGGTGGCAAAAGTACGGTCTGATGGCCTCTCTTCAACAATTCTCTGTTCAACATCTTGAGTGCAACGTCGTGAACGGGATCGAGTGGGAACAGGACGAACTTCATCGTGCATCGCCTCCAAAGATCCAGGCGTACTTGTCACCGGGCCTGAACACATAGGCGCGCAGACGAATCCGAGAGGCGAAACCGTTGTGTTCGACGAACACGACGTCGACGTCGCTGAAACCGAGAGACTTCAAATACTGAATGGCTGTGTTCTTCGCGTCTTCCTCGTCCTTGGAGAGCAAAGTCGTTTCGATATCTATGGCGTCCACAATTCTTTCTATCATCAAACCCACCTCACTTTTTCAGCAGGCTCATTCTTTCCACGCATCGGGGAGAATGTAACCTTCAGCCACAACGCGTGCATCACCTTGGAGATAAACGTTCCTGAACTCATCGGTGTGTTTTTCAAAACCGACCTTCAACTCTCCACCTCTCGCCTTCACAGTCACGGGTGGTTCAACAGCATGGATCAGGAACGAGACGATGCTCGAGGCGATCGAGCCTGTCCCACAGGCGAGCGTCTCGTTCTCCACACCACGCTCGTACGTTCTGACGATTATGCGAGACGGGCCCACCACTTCGACGAAGTTCACGTTCGTTCCTCTTGGAAAAACATCCGATGCGTATCTGATCTTCCTTCCCCAGTTCAGCAAGAGTTCATCTTCCATTGACTCAACATTTTGGCGGAAGATCACCACGTGAGGAACACCCACCGTACCGAAGTGATACTCGATAGGTCCAAAACCAAAATCGTGTTTTTGGAAGAGTTTGAAGTTGTTCACCTTGAGATCTGGAAACATTATCTGGACCTCTTCACCCACGATCGTTGCTTCGTGTATGCCCGCGATGGTTTCGAACCTCATCTTTTGACCTGCGACTCCGATCAGGTTTGCGAACCTCGCGATGCACCGTGCACCGTTACCGCACATCTCTCCTTCTGAACCATCGCTGTTGAAGTATCTCATCTTAAAATCGGCCAGATCAGAATGTTCGAGCAACATGAGTCCATCGGCACCCAAGGCCTTACCACGCCGACAAACCATCCTGACGAAGTGGTTCATGTCGAAATCTTTGAGCACGTTCTCTCTGTTGTCGATCACGATGAAATCGTTTCCTGCCCCGTTCATCTTGAAAAATTTTATCTTCACAGCTCAAACCCCCAAAAAGGGGCGCTCAAGGCGCCCCCTTCTTCACATGAGGAACATCGCGACTATCGTTGCGGCAACGTAGCCCAGAATGACGGGCAAGAAGTCCCTCCTCGCGATCTCCTCGGGCTTCGTCTTACAAACGGCCGCGACAGCGATCAATGCCCAAGGAACGATCGTTCCACCACCGCAGTTCACTGCCGTGAGCTGACCGAGCGCTGCCAAGACGGATGTCTTGACTTTAGCGATGGGTGCCAGACCACCCGCGAGCGTGCCCATGAGTGGCAAACCAGAGAAGCCAGAACCATCCAAGCCAGTGATCGTTCCTATGACAGCCTGCATCGGTGCGACGGCGAACTTGTTCAGAGGCACCTTGTCGGCCAGGGCGTTCGCCAGATCGAAGAGCAAGGGTCTCCCAGCATCGCCAAAGATCTGTTTCGCCGCACCGCTACCCATGTAGAACATTGCCGCGATGATGAAGACGGGAGCGAAGATCTTCACGCCGAACATGAAACCGTCCCTGAGAAAGTCAACGCCGACTTCCAGACCTTCCTTCTTGTACTGCAGCAGGGTGAACACAAACAAAAGTATACCCGCCGTTCCACCGAGTAACGCCGTTGCATCGCCGCCACGCAGCTTCAGCGCG
>JAPYWY010000108.1 GCA_028276125.1 Pseudothermotoga sp. | reverse complement strand
TCCAATCGGACCGGATGAAACACACAACGTCGAGGTCAGAAGATGGGGCGAGCCGAGGAAGTTCGATTTCGAAGCCAAAGCACACTGGGATCTTGGTCCACAGCTCGGTTTGATGGATTTCGACAGGGCCGCGAAACTGTCTGGTTCGCGCTTCACGGTCATGTACTCGGCGTTCGCGAGGCTGGAGCGCGCGTTGATCAACTTCATGCTCGATCTCCACACCAAGGAGCACGGTTACACCGAAGTCTGGGTGCCGCACCTCGTCAAACGCAGCACGATGATTGTCACTGGACAACTTCCAAAGTTCGAGGAGGAAGCGTACAGAATAGATTCGGACGATCTGTTCCTCATACCCACTGCGGAGGTTCCCTTGGTGGCGCTCAGATCGGACGAGATCTTGGAAGAAAAACAACTTCCGCTGCTCTACACAGCCTACACACCTTGCTACAGGAGAGAAGCGGGCAGTTACGGGAAAGACGTGCGTGGCATGATAAGACAGCACCAATTCGACAAGGTCGAGCTCGTGTGGCTGACAACTCCGGAACGTTCTTTCGAAGACCTTGAAACGCTCGTTCGCCACGCAGAAGAGGTACTACAAAGATTGGAACTACCTTACAGGGTTGTCTTGCTGTGCACGGGCGACATGGGTTTCGGTGCGGCGAAGACGTACGATCTGGAGGTTTGGCTACCATCTTACAACGCCTACAAAGAGATATCTTCGTGCAGTAACGATGCGGATTTCCAGGCGAGAAGAGGCAACATCCGCTACAGAAGAAAAGACGGAAAACTCGACTACGTTCACACGCTCAACGGTTCTGGGGTGGCGATTGGAAGAACGCTCGTGGCGATCGTGGAGAACTACCAGAGGCCCGACGGAAGAATAGATGTTCCCAAAGCCCTGCAACCTTATCTGGGTTGCGAGGTGATTCCCTGATTGCCCCACCTCTTTTACGGAAGGTTGAAAGACGGAGAGATCGTCCTCGACGAGCACGAGACACAGCATCTGAAAGTGGTGAGGATCAAGGAAAACGAAGAGATACTCGTCACGGACGGAGAGGGAAGACTCTATCGTTGTCGTGTTCTGAAGATAGGCAAAGATGAATCGATCGCCAGACTCATCGAGTCTAAAGAGAAGAGGGAGAAGATACTCTCTTTGACCTTGTGCATAGCCTCGCAGCACTGGGAGAGGCTCAGATGGCTCGTAGAAAAAGCTGTTGAGCTTGGTGTAGCGAGGATAGTGGTGTACAAATCGAGCAGGGGCAGATCTTACACCGACAAGCTGGACAAACTGAGTCTCGTGATCCGGAACGCGGCCAAACAGTGTGCTCGGTGTCACTTTCCGAAGCTTGTGGTCTTGGACAATTTTGATCTTCCCGTTGAACCATCGCAGACGTTCGTGCTCCATCGATCAGGTGAACAGCTGACGATCTCGCGTGCGATCCATTTCAACAACATCGTCGTCGGTCCGGAAGGAGACTTCACGGATGCGGAGTTGAACGTTCTGCGTTCGAAGTACGCGCTGTTCAGTTTGGGAGAAACGATCTTCAGGTTCGAGACTGCGGCCCTGCTCGTCATGGGGTTGATGTACTTTCTGAACGATCCTCTTGAGGAGGGGTGAGCCGTGAAGAAGGGTGAAAAGGTTCTCTCTTTCGTGAAGTTCGAAAAGGAACTCGAGAGCGCCTACCGTGAGAGACTCGCCGCCGTGAAGAGACCGGAAGAGACGGGAGAAGTTTTCATCGAATTCGCTATCAAACTTCTCAGCAGAGTGAATCCAGCGATCACAAAGGACCATTCGGACCAGATCATCTTCGAACCGGAGAGCGAGAACGGATACAGACTCTTTCCGCAGTTGGAACAGGTCCTTGGCAAAGAAGTGCTCACCAAAAGCGATCTACCCGCGATCCTCAAGAGGATGGCTCTGAACGCTGCACACAGAAGAAAATCGTTGCTCTCCAACACCGAAAGGACGGATTTGTTCAGACTGCAGGAAAGACCCGATCAACGCTGACAGTAAACCCACGTTACGATCGAGCCGAAGATCATGATCGAGCCCATCGTGACGAAGACCAGCGTGAAGGAAAAGGTTGCAAGCCAGCCTGCGAGCAGTGGACCGAAGAGACTTCCAAAGGACCTGACGGAAGTCAGCAGTCCGAGGAATTCAGCGCGCCTGTTCACTGGCACGTTCTCTATGACGAAACCCGTCGCTCCGTTGATGAAGGTTCCAAATCCAAAACCCGAGACCGCGTAGGCCAGAAGGACCGTCAAGGTCGAATCCGCTGGTACGAAAAGCAACGCACCAAGGCCGGATGTGAGCATACCGAAGGCTGCGACGTACTTGCTCGGGACTTTTTGCATCATCCAAGCTGCCAAGAAGTGTGAAGGCACCTGCATGAGGGGGTTGGCAGAGGCCAACAGGATGGTCGCCGACTTCTTCATGCCTACCTCTTCAACGAGGTAGACCGCTATCAGCGCGAAGGTGCCACCTATACCCAGCTGTCTCAAGAACGAGCCAAGGTACATGGCCCACAAGTTCTTCTTCTTCAGAACACTCTTCGAAGTTATCGCGGAGAAAACCCTCTGAAGGTTCGTCCTTTGGACTTCGTACCTGTGGTGCGGTACGACCGCGGTTCTCTGAACGAAGTACAGCATCGTTAATGCGACGAAGAACAAGATCAACATCACGTGAACTACCGAGAGAAGGTTCAGCAGAGGGGATATGACGATCCTCCCCACACCCATTCCGAGAGAGTTCACCGCGTTCACAATGCTCACAACGGCGTTGCTGTTCAACTTGGAAGACTCGACGAAGATCGCCATCGAAATGGGATCGAACGCGCTCGAAAAGAAGGTGAAGATCGCAGCCACGAAAAAGAAGTGTGCTGCCCGCTTCGCGATGGTGTAACCTGGTAAGACGACGAGAGCGACCGAGATGGCTATCAACAAGATTTTCTTTCTGCTCTTGGATTCGTCGCTCAGTGCTCCCCAAAAAGGAGTTGCCAAGCTTCCAATTGCGCTCGTGATCGTCGAGAGGAAACTTATGGAGAAGAGGTCTATCGACAACTCCCTCATCCTGAGCTGGAGCAACATGTCGTAGTTCAGAATGCTGAAATTCTTTATGAAGGAAGCGGCATAGAGGCTCAGCCTATTCCCACTCGATGGTCGCTGGTGGCTTTGAACTGATGTCGTACACTACCCTCCCGACTCCTTTGACGCCGTTCAGAATCCTGCGCGATATCAAGTCTAACACGTCGTGCGGGACCTTCGACCAGTCGGCCGTCATGCCCTCGACGCTGTCGACGCACCTTATCGCCAACACGTAATCGTAGGCCCTTCTGTCGCCCCTCACCCCAACCGATCTCACCGGCAAAAGAACGGCGAAGGCTTGCCAGATCTTTTCGTACCAGCCTGTTTCTCTGAGTGTTTCGATGAGTATGTGGTCTGCCTCTCTGAGGATGTTGAGTTTCTCTTCGTCGACGGACCCGATCACGCGCACAGCCAGACCCGGACCTGGGAAGGGTTGTCTGTGGATCACGCTCCTGGGTATACCGAGCATCTCTCCGACGATCCTCACTTCGTCCTTGAACAAGTTCCTCAGTGGCTCGACAATCTTCAGATCCATCTTCTCTGGAAGCCCTCCAACGTTGTGATGGCTCTTTATCGCCGCCGTTTTCTTGCCAGATTTTGCACTCTCTATCACGTCCGAATAGATCGTTCCCTGAACCAAGTGCGTCGCACCGTAACTCTTCGCTTCTTGCTCGAAAACTCTTATGAACTCCTCTCCGATGATCTTCCTCTTCTTCTCTGGATCGTCCACACCCTTCAGTTTGCTCAAAAATCTCTCGCGCGCGTCTATCTTCACCACGTTCAGCTGCAGCATGTTCTTGAAAACGTTCATCACTTCTTCCGGCTCGTTCTTTCTCAACAAACCATGATCGACGAACACGCAACGCAAATCCGTACCGATCGCCCTGTGCACCAGGACGCACGCGACGGAAGAATCCACACCACCCGATAGCGCGGCGATTACCTTCTTACCGCTCAATTCTTTTCTGAGTTCTTCGATCTTTCGTGTGATGAAATCTTCCAAGTTCCAGTTCGGTTTCAAACCGCATATCCTGCTCAGAAAGTTCTGCAGCATCTGTCTTCCAAACTGTGTGTGACGAACCTCTGGATGGAATTGCAAAAGCCAAAATCTTTCATGATCGCTCGCAGCCACGATCAAGCCGTTCTTCGAATAAGCCTTGACTTCGAAGCCTCTGGGCAAGGCTTTGACCACGTCTGAATGACTCATCCAAACGACAGTTTCTCCTGGAACGTTCTCAAAGATGGGATCGTCTTTAACGATCTTGATCTCCGTTCTACCGTACTCTGCGAGCTCACCAGGTTCGACCTTTCCACCCAGTTCGTGTGCGAGAAGTTGCATGCCGTAACATATTCCGAGCACCTTGCCTTTGTAAACATCGAACCAACCCGGGAGTCTCGGCGCGTTTGGTTCGTACACGCTCGCAGGTCCACCTGAAAGGATCAGGGCACCTATGTCCGAGACGTCCACGTCTTCGTCGGGCTGGACCACTTGGCTGTAATAACCAAGTTCTCTCACGACACGCGCGATGAGTTGTGTGTACTGCGAACCGTAGTCGAGTATGAGAACCTTCATTTTCTTCTCTCCCCGAGTTGTAGAATTTCTCTGGCTTCTTTCGCCGTGGCGATCGGCCTGCCGAGTTCTTTGGCCAACCTCACGACCTTTTCGACCAGTTCCGCGTTCGATTTCGCAAGCACTCCCTTCTCTATGTAGATGTTGTCCTCCAGGCCAACCCTCACGTGTCCTCCCATGACGATGGCCAGAGCGGCCATGGCGAACTCGTGTCTAGCTATCCCTGCCACCGACCACGTCGCACCGACAGGAAGACTGTCCACCATCGTGACCAGATTCCTCGCGTTCGCAGCTATACCGCCAGGAACTCCCATGACGAAATCGAAGTGTAGATGGCCTTGAACCAAATTCTTCTTCACCAGAGTCAGGGCGTTGTTTATGTGGCCCAGATCGAAGCACTCGAATTCCGGCATGATACCCTTCTCTTTCATGGCTAAGGCGAACTTCTCGATCACAGGCATGCTGTTGAAGAACACTTCATTTCCAAAGTTCACCGTGCCCGTGGTGAGCGTGGCCATGTCCGGATCGGCCTCGAGCGATTGGAGCCTCTCTTCTGGAGTCATCCACACGGCCCCTCCTGTGGAAACTTGCACGATGATGTCGGGACACTTTTGTCTTATCAGCTGAACCGTTCTTTTGAAAATCTGCGGATCTTGCGTTGGATTACCGTTTTCGTCTCTGACGTGGACGTGAACGATGGATGCACCTGCAAGGTAAGCATCGTACGTTTGTTGGGCGATCTCTTCCGGAGTGATCGGGATGTAAGGGGTATCTTCCCTCGTGACCTCGGCGCCACAGACCGCAACAGTTATGATCAGCTTTTCCATCCTTGTGACCTCCTCTGTTTGTCCTTCGGAACCACGCAGACTGCAACTGCCTTCGCGACGAGCACGGGTGGATCGAGCACGTCGCAAGCCGAAGGCTGTTCAGCAATCCGCGCGTTGCTGATCACTTTGTACACCTCGAACTTCATCTTTCTTGAGGTGTTGCCGACCTCGACGATTTCACCATATACTTCGAGAAAATCTCCTGCGAAGACGGGCTTCAAGAACTCGACGGTCTCGTACGCCCTCAACAAACCTTCGTCACCGTCGTGCCTGATCAAAAGTTCCGTAGCGACATCGCCCATGAGCTGCAGTATCTTCGCTCCATCGACCAATCCGCCAGCGTAATGTGCATCGTGCTCGCTCATTCTCAACCTCAACATCGCTTTCACTGAGAACCACCTCTCTTGAAGAAAATTTCAGGACTTTCCTTGAGTAATTCGACGAACTTCCTCGCCAAGTATGGATCGAACTGAGTGCCACTGCAACGCTCTATCTCAACGATGGCCTCCTTCAAAGTCATGCTTTTCTTGTAAGGCCTGTCTGTGGTCATGGCATCGAAGGCATCGACGACGGTCA
>JAPYWY010000106.1 GCA_028276125.1 Pseudothermotoga sp. | reverse complement strand
ATAATATTAAACAAAAGGAGGTGACGTTGTGAAAAAATGGTTGCTGTCTTTGATCGCTTCGGTGGTGTTTCTGTCACTCGTTGCATGCACGATCCTGACTGGTGGTTCAAATTCTTCCAAGAGCGTTGAAGTCTACCTCACCGATGCGGTGCTTCCCATCGATCAGGTTGAAAGCGTTCTTGTGACGATCGATCGGATATTACTCGTGAGCGACGATGCGACCGTGGTGGTCAGCGACGAGGCGACGACCGTGAACCTTCTTGAACTCGTCGGAGATGAACTGTACCTTGGCTCCGTTCCGGCTGGAACTTATGGTCAACTGCGTTTTGAGATCTCCAGCGCCACGATCACTGTGGACGGAACAGATCATTCGCTGAGGATCGCTTCAGGATCTTTGAAGTACAACCTTAAAGACTTCCAAGTGACAGAAGGCTCAAAGATCGTTCTTGACTTCGATCTTTCAAGATCCATAAAGTTCACAGGATCTGCAACGAGCAACCAAAACGGACAAAACCCTCTGGAGTACCACATGACTCCCGTGATCAACGTGCGTTACGGTCAACTCTACGATGTGACAGGACGAGTTGTCAATCAAAACAGCAACGGAGTTCCTCACGTTCTCGTTGCGCTCTTCGAAACAGGTCAGCCAAGTCCAACCGCGGTGACGCTCACGCACAAAGAATCTGGCAAATGGCAAGAGGGTGAGTTCAAACTCTGCAAGGTGAGACCTGGTACTACTTACGAGCTGAAGCTGTACACCGATTGGCAATCCTCACAGGATCCCGATAACATCTTCTATACCGAGCCGGCGACGACGATTCAGGTGGGAGTAGAGAACCATGACGTCGACTTGGGTGATAGACAGATCGGTCAGTGAGAAAAACGAAGGGGCCTTGCGCCCCTTCATTTGAGATGTTTTTCAAACCAATCGAGGATCTCTTTGAGCCTTCTCATCCTGTGGAGCGGTTTTCCACTCCTGCTCAGCTCGTGGTTTTCTCCCCTGAACATGACGAGCTTGGTTTCCACTCCATGGTATTTCAGCGACGTGAACATCTGGATGCCTTCGACAAGCCAGCATCTGTAGTCTTCCTCTGAGTGAATGAACAGAGTAGGAGTCTTCACTTCGTTGGCGTACTTCATCGGCGAATGCCACCACAGTTTTTCGAAATCGCTCCAGGGTGTGGCTAAGTGCTGGTCTTCAACAAAGAAGTAGCCTATGTCCGTCGTTCCGAATTTGCTGATCCAGTTCGCGATACTCCTTTGAGACACCGCAGCTTTGAAACGATGTGTGTGTCCGATGATCCAGTTCGTCATGAAACCTCCGTAAGATCCACCCGTGACACCCAATCTGTTTTCATCTATGAACGCAAAATTCTTCAGACACTCGTCCACGAACTGCATTATGTCCTCGTAATCGATCGTTCCGTACTTGCCACGGATGTCTGCGAACTCGTTTCCCCTACCATCGCTCCCACGAGGGTTACAGTACAAAACGACATAACCTTCGCTCGCGAGCAGTTGCATCTCGTGGAAAAAGACTTCCCCATAGACGGTCTTTGGACCACCGTGGATCTCCAAGATCGCCGGATACTTCTTCTCAGGTTCAAAGCCGAACGGCTTCATGATCCAACCTTCGATTGTGACACCATCGTTCGTGCTGAACGTGAAACGTTCTGGCCTTGAGATGTATCTTTCTTTCTGAACCCACTCGTTGAATTGGCTGATCTGTCTCTCTTCGTTCGGAACGAGCTCGTAGATTTCTTGGAGTTTCATGTTCCTCAAACCCACAAAGAAGATCTTCCCATTCAGCACGTCGAAACCGTCGACGGAGCCTTTGTTGAACGTGAGCTGTTCGATCTTTCCCGAAATGTCGATCCTGCACATCTGAGCATCGTGCCATTGCGTGCTCACGAAGTATAGGTATTTTCCATCGACTTTGAAGGTTCTGTTCGAGCCGAACCTGCAGTCGCTGTTCACACTGTTGTGAAGGCTGGCATCGAAGTCTGGTGTGAGCAGCTCAAGCTGTCCACTCGAAAGATCGAGCGAATAGAACTTGGGATTTTCGTTGATGCCGTACCTTTGCATGTCGCTTCCTGCGAAGATGACCTTGCCATCGATGAACTCCGCAAAGACGTATCTGAAGTTGTCGGTGTGCGTGAGCTTTATCGATTCGTTCTTCTCCACATCGTAGAGGTACAGATCGTTGGATCGTTTCATCACGTGTTCGAATCGATTGGCCACGTAGAGAATTGCCTTTCCATCCGCGCTATCTGAAAAGTACTCGACATTCGAAAGTTCATCGCTTATGGGTACGATCTGTCCAGTTTGAACGTCGTAACTGAAGAGTCTTATCCTCTTTTTGTTCGTGAAGCCAGAACCGTTGGACCAGAAAGGTATTTCGTCGAGCACTTCGTAGTCTTTCTCTTCCTTCAACGTTTTGAGTGTGCTTTCCCTTTCGTCCTTGGACAACTTCCAGAAATCTTTCAGTCTGTGATCATAAACAGCTGTGAACAAGAGCGTGTTCTCGCTCAATTTCTTGATCTGCTTCACGAAGAATGGAAGTTCGAAAGCACGTTTCGCTTCGCCTCGAGTCACGTCGATCGTGTAGAACGGTGTCAGGGGTTCTCCGTTTTCCTTTCTCTTTCTGTCCTTCTCATCCCTCCAGGATACGAACAAAAGCTTTGAATCGTTCAACCAGAGCGGCGAGCTGTCTTGGCCCGACGAAGTGAGCTGAGACAGTTGAACCGTTTGAGCATCGTAGAGCCAAACGTTCGACTTGTAGTTGTTGTCGTCTTGGTTCATCTCGTGCACAACGAAAGCTACTTTGCTTGCATCCGGAGAGATCGTTAGACTCGAGAGGAACTTGAACTTGAGAAGATCGTCCAGTTTGATTCTTTCCAAGAGGGCCACCTCCGAATTGGTTCGCATCTGGTACTATTAGTATAGCAGGAGGTGTGATGAATGATACTGTTCAAAACTGAAGGCGAAGTCAACACGGAATCTACTCTGAAGATCGCGATAGAGGAAGCTTTGAAGACTGAGTCGAAAAAACTGCTCATCGCATCTTCACGAGGTTACAGCGCGGAAAAAGCGCTGTCGATGGTTCCAGAAGGGATCAAACTCATAGTCATCACACACCATGTGGGTTTCAAGGAACCAAACTGCGACGAGTTTTCGGCCGATGTGAAGAAACGCCTCATCGAGGCGGGGCACATCGTTCACACAGCGACGCATGCACTGTCAAGCGTGGAGAGGGCGTTCAGAAGAAAATATGGAGGCATACACGCAGCTGAGATAGTTGCCGACGCACTCCGTTTGATCAGTCAGGGCTTCAAAGTGTGCGTCGAGATCTCTCTGATGGCTGCCGACGCCGGACTCGTCAGATGCGACGAATGGGTGGTCGCGTGTGGTGGCTCCAGCGAGGGTCTCGACACCGCCGTGGTGATAAGGCCCGCGAACTCTTCGAGACTGTTCGACTTGAAGATAGGAAAGATCCTGTGCATGCCCTCAGAATACGCGTGATCGGCAGGACGATCGAATCATTCTTCACTTGACTCGTCTTCGCTGTGTTTCGGTAACTTGGAAAGTTTGATCGCGATGTAGTTCTCGTTCTTTTCGAATATCGCGAATCGACTCCTATCCTTCACCACGATCTCGATGAGGTTGTAACCCTCTTTCACCTTCGCCTCAATTTTCTTTCTGTCCTTCTCACTGAGTTGCACACCGCTCATCTCCCAAAGAAGAACTCCTTAGGTCTAGAGTAACTCAACTCGAGGCAGAGTTCAATGGCCTCTCTCAGAGGTATCTGGCCACGCTCCACCATTGTTCCAACGACGTCGCAGAGAACCCGCCTGAACATCTCTGTCCTCGAACCGTAAGACATGAGCTTTCTCGAGTCGGTGACCATGCCGACGAAGTTGCTCAGAAGATCTACCGAGGCGATGTATTCGAGATGAGTTCGCATACCCAAAGGACTGTCGTTGAACCACCAAGGAGCTCCCAGAAAGACGTTCTCAAAAGATCTCGCTATGGTCGCCATGACGGGTAAGTAACTCGTGTCCATACAGTAGAGGACGATTTTGAGTTTTCCATCGAAATCGTTGAAGAAATCCTTCATACCCCTCGCCACATCGACGAAGCCAGCGATTATGTCTCCACCGCTGTCAGGACCGAGCTTTTCAAAGAGCTTGACCCTGTAATCCCTCATGGCTCCGATGTGCAACTGCATGGCCCAGTTCTTTTCGGCGTTCATTTCCGCAAACTTGTACATCATGAAGGATTGAAACTTCAAATGCTCTTCGTAAGACACGCTTGATTTCAAGGCCTTTTCGAATATTTCAGACGACGTCTTCTCGTCGATCCTCTGAACGATTGGTTCGAGCAAGGCATGATCGCTGCACACACAGCCGAGTTCGTCGAAGCGATCGTGAGTCTTCTTCAGTGCTTCGACGAAATCCGAAAGCTTTACGATGGACACATCGGTGCGTTCCTCGAGCTGCGCGACGAAGGTCTTGAAGTTCGGTGAGTGGACCTTGCAGAACCTGTCGGGGCGCCACGTTGGAAGTATTTTCGTGCCGCTCACCTTTTCTCGCGCGAGCTTGTGGTAGTACAGATCTTCCGCTGGATCGTTCGTCGTGCACATGATCTCCACGCCCATGTTCTGCAGAAGCTTCTGTGGCTTCATGTCATCACTCTGAAGCCTCTCTCTCGCCTTGTTCCAGATGATCTGTGCGGTATCTTTAGAAATGATTTCATGGATGTCGAAACGTCTTCTCAGATCCAGATGTATCCACTCGTAAGTTGGATTACCAACGAATTTCGGAAAGACTTCCGCGAGTGCCAGCCATTTTTCGTAATTGCTGGCCTTTCCAGTGATTTTCTCTTCCGGAACATTCCTTCTTCTCATCAGTTCCCACACGTAGTGGTCCGTCGCGGCCTCCACTTCCCATATGTCGTTCCAACCTTTGTTCTCGACGATCTCTTTGACATCGCTGTGATTGTGGGCATCCACTATCGGAAGATCCTTCACCAAAGGATAGATTTCCCTCGCAGTTGGATTGGTCAAAAGATAGTTCTCATCCAAGAAGGCCATTCTTTCAACCTCCCTCACACGTAAACCTTTTCAACGTGGGGACACGTCATCGCCCTCAGCAGAGCCGCATACGTGAGTCTGAACTTCATTGTATCCCCCACGCGGATGGATCTGTCCACGTCACTGACGTCGACGATAGTGTGATCGCTCGACGCATGGATGACCTCCGCCTTCCCGTCCAGTGGCTTCAGCTGGCTTGGTACGGTGTCTTGCTCTCCGAGTGCGAGGATCGCCCTGAGGCACCAACCTTTGTCAACGAAGTTTGGCTTCCTTCCAAAAGCATCGAAGCCTGTTTCGCCCACTGGAACGGAAGGCTTGTTCTTCAGCTCTATCACTTCCGCTTCAAGTATGAACGCATCTCTCTCAAGCCAGCTTATTTCTCTGTTGTTCGTCACGTCAGTGCCCAGATAGATCGCTTCCCCTACCCTGAACTGATTCACACCCCATGGAAGCCTGCTTTCTTCAACCAGCTTCAAAGCCGACGTGTTACCACCAGAAACTATGGGGAAGGACTTTTTGGTGAGTTTTTCAACGTTATCTCTGATGTTCAGCAACATTCTCATGTTCTCCTCGCTCGCTAACACCCCACCGTAACAACCAAGATTCGTCCCCACACCACAGAGCTCAGCCCAGTCACAGAGTTTCACAGCCTCTACTATCTCCTCCACCGCATTCTCGTACCAAACTCCCTCTCTGAGATCACCCACGTCGACCATGTAGATCAACTTCACCCTGCGTCTCTTTTCCCTGCAGAATTCTTCTATTCTCCCCACGACGTCGAGCTCAGAAACCAACACGTAGTCGCACAGACTGACAATCCTATCTATTTCGCTGAGCTGGGGTATTCTGAGCATCATGAAGGGACCAGTCACACCGTTCGAGATCAATCTTTCAACGTTTTGAATTCTCGACTCACCTATGATCCGAACGCCAGCTTCACGTAGCACCGTTGCGATCTTTGGATCACCCAGTGTGACCTTCGTGACCGCGACCAACTCGATTCCA
>JAPYWY010000105.1 GCA_028276125.1 Pseudothermotoga sp. | reverse complement strand
TTCGATCAACGCCCTCACATCTTCGACCATAGAAGGGCCTGCAAAGTAATACAAATCATCAGCTTCGATCAACTCGCTGTTCTGAACGACCTCGGGCAAGTTCTTCTTAACCCATTCAGGATCGTTGGTGACCACTGAAATCTCATTGGCGTTTTGTAGCTTTTCGATGTCCTCAGATTCGAAAACCTCGAAAGCCGCCGCAAGGTTCAACGTGAGTTTTCCGAAGAAACACAGGAAACCTTCGGGTAGTTCGCTGACAAGTAAGTTGTCGGGTAAAATTTTCTTCAGATGATTAAACTCGTTGATGAGCAAAGCAAAATCTGCTGTGACAGGCACGAAAGCCAAAACTGCGATGCTTACCACGACGGTGGAGAACACAATGAGCCATCTCATCCTTAGCCCCCCTTTGATTGAAGATTGTGAACCGCCGAGACTGCCAGTTATCACAATAAAGTGTTCTTAGATGGATTATACTACTCAAAAAACTGTTTTGATCAACCCATTTGCTGAAGGTATTCCTTGTAGTTCATTCTCTCCAATCTCTCAGCCTTGTCTGTTACTTCCTTTCTCATGCGATCTTTGTACGCTCTGAGTTTTTGCGCGATCTCTGGATATTTCACTCCAAGAATGGAAACGGCGAGTATCGCGGCATTCCTCGCGTTATCTATGGCGACGGTTGCGACAGGGACACCAGCAGGCATCTGAACAATGGAAAGTAAGGAATCCAATCCGTTGAGAGCAGAGGTTTTGATGGGAACACCTATCACTGGTAGATGGGTGATACTCGCAACCATTCCGGGAAGATGTGCAGCTCCACCTGCTCCCGCGATGATGACTTCCAAACCGCGCTCAGCTGCAGTTCTTGCATATTCGAACATTCTGTCTGGTGTTCTGTGTGCCGAAACTATCGTGAGTTCATACTCCACTTGGAATTCTTCCAATACCTCAGCTGCCATCTTCATGACGGCGAGATCCGAGTCGCTACCCATGATTATTCCTACCTTAGGCATACTGGTTCCTCCTCGGATACAACTTTCAGAAACTCCCTGACCCTCAGTGCTTTCTCAAGAGCCCTTTCCACGTCTTCATCCAACACTGTGTAATGACCCATCTTCCTGTAAGGCCATGTTTGTTGCTTGCCGTAGAAATGAAAGGAAAGTCCTTCTACTGAAAGTGCTTCTTCAAGACCTTTTATCTTCGCTCTACCCACACACCCAACTTCGCCCAGGAGGTTCACCATCACAGCGGGACTCAGCAACCTTGTCGATCCCAAGGGTAAGTCTGTGATCGCACGTATGTGTTGTTCAAACTGGCTCGTCACACACGCCTCTATGCTGTAGTGTCCAGAGTTGTGCGGGCGAGGGGCTATCTCGTTCACCAACACTTGACCAGACTTGCTCAAGAACATTTCTATACCGAACACACCAACCGCTTCGAACACCTCAATCACTTTCACAGCGATTTCTTGTGCCAGCTTTGCATGTCTCTCGCTGATTCGTGCCGGAACGATCACGGTTTGGCATATGTTTGCATTCTCGTCGAAGTACATCTCGACCACAGGATAACAAGCTGTCTCACCCTTCTTGTTTCTCGCTACGATCACTGCTATCTCCTTTTCAATCTGTATGAATTCTTCCAGATACGTTTCCCCTTTGAGAGCATGTTGCAGATCTTTTTCGTTCCTCAAAATGAAGACTCCTCTACCGTCGTATCCTCCCCTTCTCATCTTCTGAACGACTGGAAAACCGAACTGTTTTATTTCTTCTTTCAGATCACATACACTCCTGTACTCCGCCACTGGGATCCCTTTGGATCTCAGAAACTCCTTCTGAGTCAGTTTATCCTGAATGATCTCTAACACGTACGGTGAAGGATGAATCTCGTATCCTTGCCTGTCAAGTGTCTTCAGCACTTGAACGTCGATGTTTTCAAGATCGAATGTTGTGACGTCCACACTTTTCACCAGTTCTTCGATCTTGGACCGATTGAAGAAATCCGCTACGATTTCTTCGTCCGCCACTTGCCCTGCAGGACTCTTGGGTGTTGGATCCAAGACGGTGACGTGAAATCCCATTCTCTTTCCTTCAAAACACATCATTCTGGCAAGTTGCCCACCGCCGATGATGCCAATCTTCTTCAAGAATTATCACCCCTCTGACGCTTTTCACTTGCCAACCAAGATGACCGAACTGTGGGGCTGTGCCACATAAACGTAGCCAACGTGGTCTGGTTCATCAAGAAAATCCTCTGGAGGCTCCCTTGAAGTGTCAACCACCCTGTACCAACTTTTTCCATGAATGTACGGAAGCACGAACTTCAAAGGCTCTCTCCATTGGTTCAAGATAACGTAGATATCGTCATCTTGCTCGCCATTTCCCACATCACCACTGATCATGAAGGCAATCGAGTGGGAATACGGGGAAAAGTCTGGTTCAAAGGGTCTCACTCCATGCCACGTGAGATCGGGAATGCCGCGGTCTGTAGCTTGTCCCGTGAAGAAATGTTCTCTTCTCAAAGCCGGGTGAGACTTTCTGAATTGAATCATTTTCTTGAAAAACCTGAATATGTCGGCATGCTTTTCTTTCAAAGTCCAGTCAAGCCAGGTGGTTTCATCGTCGTGGCAGTAGGCGTTGTTGTTGCCCTTCTGTGTCCTGTACATCTCGTCACCCATCAGGATCATGGGTGTGCCATGCGAAACCATGAGCAACACGACGAAGTTCTTGACCTGCTGCTTTCTGATTTTGTTGATCTCCGGATCGTCCGTTTCACCTTCGACACCATAGTTACAACTGAAATTCTCATCGGTACCGTCTCTGTTTCCTTCCCCGTTCGCCTCGTTGTGCTTGTGACGATAACTCACAAGATCTCTCAGCGTGAATCCATCGTGGCAGGTGACAAAGTTTATGCTCGCATGTGGCGATCTACCGGCGTACAAATCGGCGCTACCTGCGATGCGCGTTGCCAGTTCTACGACGGTTCCCTCATCACCCCTGACGAATCGCCTCACCACGTCTCTGTACTTTCCGTTCCATTCCGCCCATCCCTCCGGGAATTGACCCAGAAAGTATCCACCCGCAGCGTCCCATCCCTCTGCAATGAGCTTCAAATCGTGCAGTATCGCATCCTCGGAGATGTCTTTGAGAAGTGAGAAATCACCGATCCATTTTCCATCCGGGGTTCTACCTAAAATAGCGGCCAAATCGAATCTGAAACCATCAACGTGCATCTCGGTCGCCCAGTATCTCAAGCTGTCTATGATCATCTCCTTGACTACTGGGTGGTTACAGTTCAGCGTGTTCCCACAACCCGAATAATTCAAATACCGCCTCTTGTTCTTCGGATCGAGCATGTAGTAAATCTCGTTGTCTATGCCTCTGAAGCAGAGCGTAGGACCGAGCTCGTTCCCTTCACCGGTGTGGTTGTAAACGACATCCAGTATGACCTCAAACCCACGCTCGTGCAGTTCTTTCACTAGATCTTTGAACTCGAAAACTTGCTCACCCAGCTTCACACCGGTCGAATAGTTGCCAGTGACAGCAAAGAATCCGAGGGGGTTGTATCCCCACATGTCCTTCAGTCGTCTTCCTGTGTAAGGATTCACGTTCATGTTCGAATCGACAGAGAACTCGAAGACAGGCATCAGTTCGATGGTTGTCACACCGAGCTCCTTTAAATGATCGATTTTCTCGATGAGTCCACGATAGGTGCCCGGATGTTTCACTTTGGACGTTGGACTGATCGTGAAGAAGCGAACGTGCATTTCGTAGATGATGGTGTCCTTCCACGGAATTTTGGGTCTTCTATCGTTTCCCCAATCGTATTTCGAATCGTCTATGACGATCGACTTGGCCGGACTCTGTGCCGAGTCGAGTGTTGAAAAAGAGAGATCCTTCTGTGTAGAATTCTTGTCGTAACCGTAGATGTAATCCTCTTCCCAGTCAATGGAGGAAGAAATCGCCTTGGTGTACGGATCGAAGAGCAGTTTGTTGACGTTGAACCTTTTTCCATTCAGAGGATCGTATTCACCGTCGATGCGCCAACCGTAGTACTGACCATGGCCAACACCGTAGACATAGATGTGCCAAATGTCCCCCGTCCTGTTCCTAATGGGATCCAGCACGAATCTGTGAGAAGGTTTTTCATCATAGTGGTTCTGGTACAGTTCGAGAATCACCCTTCTACCATTTCTGCTGAAAATGGCAAAATTAACGCCGCTGTCGTCCGGTGTCGCACCGAGTTTTGGATAACCACGCCTCGTCTGTAGACGAACATCGCTACCCGGATTCATGCTCGAATGATAACCTCCGTACGCTGACAGTCTCACAGTGGTAAAGCGAAGATATCGACCAAGTAGCGCCTCACAGCTTTCAAGTGGGCTTCGCTCAGTTCAAGCAGATCCAATTTGACGTTGTGTAAGCGCATCTTCCGCTTGCTCTCCTCTGGATAATCAACCAACCATCTGCTGATCAGAACGGACTCCAAGGAGATGGTACCGTGAAACTCGGGAAAACTCGAGATTATGTCACCGAGCTGAGCAACATCCAGTGCACCGAATAGATTCCAGACGAGGTTCAGGACCTCACGCTCGGTGTCAGACAGCTCGTCTTCACCAAAGACTGTGTTCTCGAGTTTGAAATTTCCCACGTTCAACGAGTACAGAATCTCATGTCCGCTTCTGCGGCAGAGTTCACGGTTTATAGTTCTTCCATACCTGCGTAGATGTTCCCTGTCCGACAGGTACGTGAGTAAAGCTATTTTTTCAATGTCCGTACAGCCCTTAGCGAGAAACCACTGGCAAACGATGGTTAATTTGCTTCTAGCCTCACTCGGCATCTCCTACACCCTTTCCAAATTATACCCTTTCGTCTGTCGAAACCGAAAAGACCACGCTGAAAAGTGAAGATCGACCTCGACCGTCTCAGCTCACATCTTGAAATGATTCATATGCTCCCGCAGAATCTGCGCAAGTTCCACCAAACGTTTACTTGCTCCGCTCATTTGATCGCTGATCTTCAATTGATCTGTTACGGATTTACCCATCTTTTCGACTTTGACCAAGATAGAGTTCATCGATTGTTCATGAGATTTCACCGCAACACTCATTTCTTCAGCCGAGGCACTCTGCTTTTGTGCACTTGCAGCGAGATTGTCTGTCATGGACGCTATCTCGTTCACATGTTGTGCCATGTTGTTGAGCGATGTCAAGACTGTTCCAGACTCTTGACTCATGAGCTGAACCGATGTAACCATGTCCTTGGCTGCGTTGGAGGCTTTCTCAGCCTCTTGCTTTATCCCACCGAGGATCTGGCTTATCTTCTCGGTTGATTGCTTGCTCTGTTCTGCGAGCTTCCTTATCTCATCGGCAATGACACCGAATCGACTACGAAACGACCGAAAGGCAAGGCCTCAAGAAGCGAGTCTTCTTCAAAGAAGATGGATTCTTGCTGATATAGACCAGCCCCACCCTCGAAGGACGGGGCTTTTTGATCTCAACTGTGCTCACGATACCTTCCTATCTTCAGGATCTTTGCAATGTTCGCATCTGGATTCAAAACGGGCTCAATCAGGGGCTTGGCGGAAGTCATAAATATGGTCACACCGGGCCCATGGCCTGCGTATTTGCAGTCGCTGTGGATCACAACTCCGATACTTGCTGCACCTTTTCTGTAGCATCGACCATAACTGTTGTCATGGTCTTTGATGTAAACGATGTCGCCAAAGCGAAGGTTCAAGAGTCCATGCTCCTTCAAAGCGTCTTGATCTGCCGTCATGATGTCGTAATCACCCGTACCCATGCTCGTGGAACCTATGCCTGAACCCATCAAGTAGGGCGGTACAACTGCGACCACAGGAACGAAGAGTTTTCCATCTTTCTCTTCGATACCAAGTTTTTCGAACAGATTCGGATCGATGTTGTACACGTGTACATCCGGATAATCCAAAAGTTCCAACCCTTGACCGAAAGCCTTTATCAAGATCTTATCGTCCATCGTGAGCTTCTCGAGCACTTCATCTGGAAAATCTATCAAGACGTGTTCCGCGCCCCCATGATGTCCCGTGACGATTCCCTTGGCACCCTTTGCATCTCCGCTGACGACTCGAGCTTCGTTTCCGATGCAGGCATAGAAGTTGTAACCCCTGTTCGGAC
>JAPYWY010000104.1 GCA_028276125.1 Pseudothermotoga sp. | reverse complement strand
TTCCCCGATGCTCCAACTTTCAGAGAACTGGGGATAGACCTTGTCGAGAAAGCGTACAGAGGAATCGCCGTGCCCCCAGGAACACCGGAGGATGTGAAGAGGGTACTCGAGGCCGCCTTCAAGGAAGTGAACAACAATCCGGAGTTCGTTGCGAAGATGCTTGAAATGGGGTTCGTCATCGAGAACTACGACGAAGCTGCCTCCGCGAAGCTCGTCTCAGAGTTGGTGCCGTACTACAAGCAGCTCTGGGAAGAGACTCAGGGAAAGTGATCGTTCCCTCCCGCACCCCACGTGGGTGCGGGTTATTTATTTGAAAGGGGGAAGAAATCCGCATGTCGAGTCTTCAATACCTTGCCTACGGTTTTGCCCATCTGTTCGTTGTGAAGACACTCTTGCTGATGTTGGGGGGCGTCTGCGTTGGCCTCGTGATAGGTGCACTACCAGGTTTGAGCGCGACGATGGGTGTGGCTCTGTTTCTTCCCATAACTTACTGGCTCTCAGCTTCGGACAGTTTGGTCTTCCTCGGTTCGCTCTACATGGCGGCGATATACGGTGGTTCATTCTCGGCGATACTGCTCAGAACACCGGGTACACCCTCGAACATAGGCACCACCTTCGACGGTTATCCCATGGCCAAGCAAGGTAGAGGTTGGGAGGCCATATTGATAGCAACGTATTCCTCGCTCTACGGTGGCCTCTTCGGTATGATCATGTTCTTGATCTTCGCGCCCATGCTCGCACGCATAGCTCTGAAGTTCGGACCTCCCGAGTACTTTTGGCTTGGGATCTTTGGTCTGACGGTGATCTCATCGTTGTCGCGTGGTAACACCCTCAAGGGTTTCATCGGTGGTTTGATAGGTGTTCTGCTCAGCACGATAGGTGTTGCACCCGTTGGGGGCAACGTGCGCTTCACCTTCAACATACCCCATTTGATCGGTGGTGTGGGCTTGATCCCAGCATTGGTCGGTCTGTTCTGCATACCTGAGGTCATCGAGATGATACTGAACAAATCCAAGCAACAGCTGTATCAGGAGGCGAAAGTTCAGAAGGGTTTAGCGTGGAAGACATTCGTCAACGTGATGAGGAAACAAATCGATCTGTTGAGGGCTTCGATCATCGGTTTCATCATAGGCGTGTTACCGGGTGCGGGTGGAAACATAGCGAACTTGGTTGCTTACAGTGAAGCTGTGAGAACTTCGAAGCATCCGGAAAAATTTGGAACTGGTGTTGCCGAAGGTGTGATAGCCACAGAGGCTTCGAACAACGCGGTGGTGGGTGGAGGCTTCGTCCCGTTGATGACGCTCGGAGTTCCCGGCACACCCGTGGATGCCATCCTGTACGGAGCTCTCTTGATGCAAGGTCTGAGGCCTGGTGCGGAGTTGTTCACAAGAAGAGCTGACGTGGTCTACACCTTCGTCGCAGGTGTCATCCTCGCAACCTTCGTCATGGTACCAGTTGGTCTGGCCTTCGGAAGGGGGATGGCGAAGGTCATAACCAAGATCCCGTTGAGCTTGCTCGCACCGACGGTCATCTTCTTGACCATGGTCGGTTCTTACTGTGTGAGCAACAGCATCTCCGATGTGTACACGATGCTCATACTAGGCTTGCTCGGTTTCGTTTTGAGAAAACTCGGTTTTGAAGCTGGCCCCATAACGCTGGGTCTGATACTGGGTCCCATAATCGAGTCTGGGCTCGTCCAAGGTCTACTGATAGGAAGAAAACTTCCACAGCCTTGGCTGATCTTCATCACCAGGCCGATCTGTTGGGTGTTCATCGTGCTGTCGGTCTTTTTCTTGCTTTGGCCAGTCATCTTGAAAAAACGTATCGTTGTTTCGGGTGGTGATCAGAAATGATCGCCGACATGGTGGTCTCGATCTTCCTTTTGATTTTCAGTCTCGTTCTTCTCAATCAAACAAGGCAATACAACTATTTGTCCGCCGTGTTTCCCCAATTCGTGCTCGTGTTCTTGATGATCCTCACGGTGATCTTGTTGGTCAGGGCGATCGTGCTCTTCAAGAAGCGCAGAACGAGTGAATCGAAGTTCATCGCGACGAAGGATTTGTTTTATGTCTTGCTCGTCGCGGCTCTGAGCTTCCTGTGGATCTACGTGATGGATTGGATCTTAGGTTTTCTGCTGGGTAGCATCTTGTTCGGTATCGTCATATTCGCGATCTTGGCTGGCAAGAGTTTGAAGGCGAGTCACTTTCTTCTGTTCTCGTTCAGTTACGTTGCGATCGTTTTCATCTTCTGGTACGCGCTGGGAAAACTACTGCATGTACCTTTGCCGAGGGGACTATTCTTCTGATGGAGGTGTAAAGAATGGATTACAAGAAGAACGTCGAAGAACTGTTGAAGAAAGCTCAGAAACCGTCCGAGGAGGCTTTGAAACTCCATCCTTTCTACAAAGGAAAGATACAAACTGCGCCGAAGGTGCCCGTGAGATCGTACGAAGATTTTGCGATCTGGTATACACCGGGTGTTGCGAAGGTTTGTCAAGAGATAGTGAAGGATCCTTCGAAGGTTTACGAGTACACGAACAAGGAAAACACGATCGCCATAGTCACCGATGGTACGAGGATACTCGGTTTGGGAGACATAGGGCCAGAGGCGGGCTTGCCTGTGATGGAGGGTAAGGCGCTCTTGTTCAAATACTTGGGCGGAGTGGATGCTTTAGCCCTCTGCGTGGGTACCAAAGAGATCGAAGAGATCGTTCAGTTCTGCAAATGGCTTTCACCCAGCATTTCTGGTATAAACTTGGAGGACGTAGAAAAGCCGAAATGCTTCGAGCTTCTCGAAAGACTCCAGGAAGAACTCTCCATCCCCGTGTTCCACGACGATCAGCAAGGTACTGCGACGATCACGTTGGCAGGATTGATCAACGCGTTGAGGATCGTTGGCAAGAAGATAGACGAAGTGAAGATCACACTCATAGGTGCGGGCAGTGCGAACTACGCCTTCGCCAGACTCTTGGTCAAGATGGGTGTGGATTTGGGTAACGTTCTTGTCGTCGATTCGAAGGGAATAATAACGAAAGATCGTGCAGAGCAACTCGATTCCATTACAAGGCGCATGTGGATCAAGACCAACGCAGACAACATCGTTGGAGGCATAGAAGAATCTCTGATCGGCGCAGACGTGTGCATCGCCTATTCGAAGAGTGGACCGGGTGTGATCAAACCCGAATGGATCAAGAAGATGAACAGAGATGCCATCGTCTTCGCCGGTGCGAACCCCGTGCCAGAAATCTGGCCGTGGGAAGCGAAAGAGGCCGGTGCAAGGATCGTTGCGACTGGTAGGAGCGATTTTCCAAACCAAGTGAACAACTCACTCGGTTTTCCAGCGATCTTCAGAGGCGTGCTCGATGTTCGTGCCAGCAAAGTGACCGACGAGATGTGCATCGCAGCCGCTCAGGCTATAGCGGACTTCGCGTACAGAAAGGGAATCCACGAAGAGTACATAGTGCCCACGATGGAGGAGAGCGAAGTCTACGTTGAGGAGGCCTTCGCAGTGGCGAAGAAAGCGATCGAGCAGGGCGTTGCAAGAAATCCAGTCTCCGACGAAGAGCTTTTGAAGAAGATCAGAGAAAGGATCAACATGGGTAGAGAGATGGAGAGAGTCTTGGTTCGGTCAAAATTGATCAAACTTCCGTGAGGTGTTGAAGATGGACGCCATAGCGTTTTCAAAAAAGGACAACGTGGCGACCGCGATAAAGGCTCTTTCCAAGGGACAGCGGGCCATCGTTGGTTTGGGTGAAGAGAAATTCACGATCGAGTTGCTCGAGGACGTACCGTTCGGACACAAGTTTGCCTTGGTTGACATCCCTCAAGGCGGCCAAGTCGTCAAGTACGGTGAAGCCATCGGTGTTGCGACAGTGAACATCAGGAAGGGTCAATACGTTCATGTACACAACGTTGTTGGGCAGCGTGGTGTGAGGGGGCATCGATCGTGAAGCTGAAAGGATTTCTCAGACCAAACGGAAAGATAGGTTTTCGCAACCACTTCTTGGTCGTTCCAACGGTGATATGTGCTACCAGAACTGCTGAGGAGATAGCGAGCAATTTTCCAAACGTTGTCTATCTTCACAACCAACACGGTTGTAACCACATGAAGGACGACGAGAAGAAAGTTGTGAACGTGTTGAAGGGGATGGCTTCAAATCCGAACGTCGCGGGCGTGCTGTTCGTTGGACTAGGTTGTGAAACAATTCCCACGATGAAGATCTTCGAATCGGTGCGTGCGGCGGGAAAGCCTGTCGAGTGTTTGATCATTCAAGAAGAGGGTGGCACGCTCAAAACGATCGAGAAAGGTGTTCGGATCTTACAGAGAATGATGGAACAATATGAAATCAAGGAAGTGGAAACGGATCTTTCGAGCGTCACAGTTGCCATCGAATGCGGTGGTTCAGATACCACTTCTGGAATCGCCTCCAACCCTGTCGTCGGGTATGTTGCGGACAGGCTCGTTGATTTGGGCGCGACCGTGGTCTTTTCGGAAACGACGGAGATCATAGGAGCGGAACATCTCTTAATCAAGCGCGCCGTGAACGAAGAGGTGGCGAAAAAATTGCTTGAACTTGTGAGTAGGTGTGAGCAAAGCGCTCTCGCAGGTGGTGAAGACATCCGCGGGGTCAACCCAACGCCGGGAAACATCACTGGAGGCTTGACTACTCTGGAGGAAAAATCGCTTGGAGCTATCTACAAAGCCGGTACGAAGCCCTTAAAGGGAGTACTCGAGTACGCCGAACCGATACCAACGGGTGGGCTCTATTTCATGGACAGCCCGGGGCACGACGTTGAATCGGTCAGTGGCATGGTCGCCGGCGGCGCACAGGTGGTGATCTTCACGACGGGTCGGGGCACACCCACAGGTTGCGCCATAGCACCCGTGATCAAAGTCACCGCGAACGCGAAGACCTACAGCAGGATGAGCGACAACATAGACGTGGATGTGAGCGATGTGCTCGAAGGAAAGACAACCATTCAGCAGGCTGGAGAAAGGTTGTTCCAGAAGTTGATCGAAGTCCTCAACGGTAAGTTAACAAAGAGTGAGATGTTGAGACACCACGAGTTCGGCATCTATCTCACCCAACCCACCCTGTGAGGTGAAAGCGAATGAAAGTCTCGTTGAAATACGGTGAAAAACAGTTACAGCTTGAAGTTCCGGATCACACGGAACTCCTTTCTCCTAAGACGGAATTTCCAAGCGTCGATGATCCATTCGGCGAAGTCCGCAGGGCTTTGGACAATCCCATCGCGAGCCCTACGTTGACTCAAGTCGTTGAGAACATGAAACCAAGGAAGATCGCCATACTGGTGAGCGATCTCACGCGGCCGAGTCCTTCACACATCATTGTCCCTCCGATCCTGGAGGAGCTGAACAGAGCGGGCGTGAAACGTGAACAGATAAAGATCGTGTTTGGCCTTGGTTTCCACAGAAAAATGAGCGAGGAAGAGATGAAGAAGGCCGTTGGTGAAGAAGTGTTTGAAAGATACGAGTGCATCAACCACGACATCGACAACTGTGTGTACATCGGTGAGACAAGTCGAGGAACTCCCGTAGAGGTCTTCAGACCAGTCATTGAATCGGATCTGATCATCGCCACGGGTAACCTTGAACTGCACTGGTTCGTCGGATACAGTGGCGGTTACAAAGCACTTCTGCCAGGTGTGTGCAGCAAAAGGACCATCGAGAAGAATCACTCGCTCATGCTTTCGGAAAATGCAATCGCTGGTAACATCAACAGTCCCGTCAGGCTCGACATAGAAGAGGCTGGTGCCATGACCAACGTCAGATTCATCGTGAACGTCATTCTCAACAGCAAAAAACAGATCGTCAAGGCAGTCGCAGGCCATCCCATAGCTGCTCATCGCGAGGGTGTCAAGTACATAGACGCGATGTACAAAGTTCCGATCGCAAAGAAGTACGACGTTGTGATCGCTTCGTGCGGTGGTTTTCCGAAAGACGTAAACTTGTACCAAGCGCAGAAGGGATTGGACAACGCGTCGCATGCGGTGAAGGACAACGGCACGATCGTTTTGGTTGCAGAGTGCAGGGAAGGTTTTGGAGAAAGAACTTTTGAAGAGTGGATGAGAAAAGCAAAAAGCCCAGACGAACCGCTGCAGTGGATAAGGTCCAACTTCGTGCTGGGAGGTCACAAAGCTGTGGGCTTCTGCAGAGTTCTCAAGAAGGCCGACATCTTTCTGTGTTCGAGCATGGACGAG
>JAPYWY010000103.1 GCA_028276125.1 Pseudothermotoga sp. | reverse complement strand
GTAACATAGGTTACCGACTCTTCGCCCGAGACGACATAAGATCATCTTGGACAAGTGAAAAGATTCACACGTGTGGGAGGTGGAAGAATGCTCAACATGTTCTGCTATCAATGCTCTCAAGCCATGAACGGCGAGGGTTGCACCGTTAGCGGTGTCTGCGGCAAAGGTCCAACGTTGAGCAGACTCCAAGACAACCTGATCTACATAATCAAAGGTATATCAGCGTATTATTACCATGCGAGAGAGCTTGGATACCAAGACGAAGAAATCGCAGCCTATCTTTCGAAAGCTCTCTACTCGACTTTGACGAACGTGAACTTCGACGAGGAAGATTTCCTGAAACAAGCCCTCGAAGCTGGCATGATGAACTTGAAAGTCATGCAACTTCTCAAAAAGGCTCACATCGAAACTTACGGTGAACCGACACCAACAGAGGTTGAAACCGGCACAAAAGAAGGTCACGCCATAATAGTCACCGGTCATAACCTCAAGGCTTTGGAAGAGTTGCTCAAACAAGTCGAAGGAAGCGACGTCTACGTTTACACACACTCAGAGATGCTTCCAGCGCATGGTTATCCCAGACTCAAAAAATACAAAAACCTCGCTGGAAACTTGGGTGGTGCTTGGCACGATCAAAGGAGATTGTTCGACGAAATACCAGCCGCCATACTCGGTACCACGAACTGCGTTCTGATACCAAAACCATCTTACAAAGACCGCATGTTCACAACCTCGATAGCAAGACTTCCCGGAGTGAAACACATAGACGGCTACGATTATTCAGAGGTGATAGAGAAAGCGAAGTCTTTGCCAAAACTGCCAGAAAAACCTGGAAAGTACAAACTCGTGACCGGATATTCGACAAGCGTCGTGAGATCCATAGCGAACAAGATAAAACAACTCGTCGAGTCCGGCAACATAAACCGTTTCTTCGTGGTGGGTGGATGCGATGTACCAACGAAGAAAAACGAGTACTACCGCAGACTTGTGGAGATGCTACCGAAGGACACGATTGTGATCACCTTAGCCTGCGGAAAGTTCAGAATAAACGATCTACAATTGGGTGACATAGACGGAGTACCGAGATTGTTGGACGTCGGTCAATGCAACGACACTATCGTGGCCATAGAAATAGCACTCATGCTCGCCGAACTCTTGAACACTACAGTGGACAAGCTTCCACTCTCGATCGTTCTGACTTGGATGGAACAAAAAGCGGTCGCGATCTTTTGGACTCTTCTGGCTTTGGGGTTGAAGGGTGTATACATCGGTCCTGTGTTGCCCGCTTGGCTGAACAACAAAGATCTTTTAGAAATACTCGTGAAGAACTACGATGTAAAACTCATAAGCACACCAGAGGAAGATTTGAAACAGATTTTGAAAGTTGAGAAATGAAGAGGGGAGAGCCATCCCCTCTTTTTTCTGAAACAGTGATGAGATCCCTCATCTTTGAAGGTTCGTATCAGCTGGTCCTGTCACGACCCCGTGACAAAAATTGTCAATGACAAACCTGAAGGCGAATGGTTCGAAGTTGTCTGACGAGTTAAAGTCAAATCGGGGCTGAAGGTATGCTTTGGTTCAACGTGGTTTTGAGGAAGGGTTTCTTCAAAAACGAGCTCTTCAAGATGCGGATCTTGCAAGATCAAATTGAATTTCGATGTGTTGAAGACAAACGTCACAGCTTCAGTGTGCTTTTCAACAAGATAAACCGCGTTCTGATCTACAAAACTTCCAACCACGAGATAGAGATAGACACGGTTGAAGAAGTCATCTTCGGAAACTTCAAGTCCAACAAGTCCGTGAATCGAGCCTTCGAACTCTTTGAATCACTCTTGAAAGAAAGGGTATCGTGCATCGAAGTATGAAAGCGAGTTCAAGTAATATCTGCTGAGCTTTTCAAGGGACGTGGGGTCGTATCTGTAGATTTTCTGAACGCCACTTCGGGGCCGTATGGCCCTTTTTTATTAGGAGTTCTCCAACTCTCCGAAGAAAAATCTGTTGGGAGGACCGACGCTGGCAGAAGTACAGAAGAAAAAGAAAAAATTCGCGGCGTTCATGAAGGCGTTCGCGATAGTTCTTTTCTTGGGTTTCACCGTCTTGGTGTACGGTTACTTCGCTTTCGAATTTCAGAGACTTCAGGGTCTCGGTGTGAGGCCCATAGAAGACTGGAGAAGTTACATCTCGTTCTTGCTCTCCAAGATACCTTACGTGAACAGATACGTCAAGTACGAGCCTCTGCAAATGCTCTATCCTTCTCAGTATTTCGAAAGGATGGCGAGCGCCACCACGCAGAGAGTTCAACAGCTCTTGCAACAACTGAATCAGGAGAGAGAGCAACTTGAAAGAGAAAGGCAGCAACTCGAGGCACAGAGGAGGCTCGTCCTGGAGATGAGAAAGACGTGGGAAGACAAGAACCTGCAACTGGAAGCGGCGTTGAAGAGGATTCAAGTTCCAGAAGACGTCGAAAAGGTCTCTCAAACCATCGCGAGCGCCGACCCAGCGGCCATAGCGTCGGTGCTCGCCAGTGAGAAATACTCCGTCGAATCGATCGCCATGGCGCTTTCGAAGTTGGACGCAACCACACGTGCAGATGTGATATCAGAACTGGGAAAACTGAACCCGAACAAAGCCGCCGAGGTCATGAACAACATCGCGAGCTTCGAGTTGGTGAGTAAGAATCTATCCGAACTGCACAAACAGCTCGAGGAGAGACAGAAGTACATCAATTCACAGCTATCTTCACTCATCGAAGCGAATGTGGTTCAAACGCTTTCTGTCGAGTTCTTGAGACAAATGAGCGACGAGGAGATCCTGAACATGATCGATTCACTATCTCTGGACGAAAACGCTGTTTTGGTTCTCCTTTCCAAGCTTCAGCCTGAGCGTACCAAAGAGATCATGAAGAAGCTCAAAGATCGCAACGAACGTCTCTTCCAAAAACTCGTCCTTCGGGGGGTGAGCCTATAAAACCCCAACCGGTGAACGAACGAGGTCAAGTGATCGTCGAAACGCACAATTTCGTTAAGAAGGGGTCCATCTCGTTCGCGGACATTTTGAAAATGGTACAACAAAGAATGCTCAGCGAACAAGCTGAAGGATTCGTCACACTTCAGAAAGCTCCCAACGCGCAGAACCCAGCGAGAGACGACACATTTCAACTCGCACAGAACACCAAGAAGGTTTCACTCGAAGGCTTCAACCCGCTCACCATCGAAAAGGATGCCGAAGGAGAACCCATTGAAGGAAAAGTGCAGAACCACGTCCATCAGTCTTCGAAAGTACCCGTGAAAAACTTCCCCACGAGCCAAAGCCCCGAAGAAGAATCGAACCGATCTGAACCACAGATCAAGGAGGACCCCCCCACAGGTCAGTCCAGCTCGATCGAAACGAAAACCCCTCAGCATTCAGAGAACGTACCAGAGCAGAACGCCACCGCGAAGGTTCAAAAGGTTCACCTCAACTCACAACACTTCGCATCGAATCCAGACATTTTGAACGCCATGGTCTCGAAGCAGGGTGAATTGGTCCAGGATGGCAATGAATCCACACTCACTCTAAGCACAGATCAGAGAGGACAATTACGGCACGCAGGATCGAACCAAGATGTTTTGAGCAGCGAGTTGTTGAGACAAACGCAGAAAAACGAACAGGCAGCCTTAAAGATCGAAGAGCAAAGCAGGCGAGAAACCGTCGTTGAAACCGCGCAGAAAAACCTAACGAACGTCAACGTGAAACCTTCACACAGTGTGCCGAGTTTCAAGCTTCAAAACCAAGAGAGCCAGAACGTCACAAGGTCTGAAAATCTCATCCAACATCAAGGCGTCCAGATTTCACAAACCGTGCAACCGATGCTCTCACAGGAAGATCTTTCAAACATGAGCTCAGCCGTCCAAGTTCAGTTCAACAGAGCTCCGCTGAAAAACGGCATCGAAACTCAGCAAAGGTTCGAATCAAAACAACTACAGTTTTTGAAGAAGGAACCCACGCACGAGGAATTGAAACCGATCCTTTCAAAGGCTCAACATCTCGAGGCTGACACTACCGAGCCAGAACTCGTCTCATCGTCCCGTCAGAAGATCGCGTTGGTGACGCAACAGCTGGAGGTCAAGACCAGAGATGTGAAGAACAACGAAGTTGATACGACGAGCAAGGGTGTTTCGATGCCTCAGCCAGGACCCACGATCGTTCTCAGTGCCACGCAGGTGAGATTGATCGTGGAGAACCTCTCTCGTTACGTCAAAGAGGTCAGCAGTGAAGCGACGCAGTTCAAACATCTGAAAAGAGAAATGCCAGAAACGATCAAGGTGAGAGAGCCCATAAAGATAGAGACCTTCAAGCTCACGGTCGCGAAAGAGATCAAGCAGGTCGAACAAGAGCCACTCCACCAAAAGACTGAAAAGTTCGAAACTACGGAACAACTCAAGGAAGCTATGAACAACAAGCTTGCAAAGAAAACTTACGAGCAGGAACAACCACCCGTTCAATACGTCAGGATGGAACAGAGAAACATCGATCAAATCGTCGTGAGGGTGGAGCAGGAGCAGAGATCTCAGAACCTACAAACGATCGTCGAGACAATAAAGCAGATGAGAGAAACCTTCAGTGAGAGGGCAGAGATTCAACTCTCGCCACCTTCACTTGGAAAACTCGAAATAGAACTGGTCAAACAACAGGACAGACTGACGATCCTCATGAGAGTTTCAACGCAAGAAGCAAAGCAAATGATAGAGAACAGCTCCAAGGAACTGATCTCGAGACTCTCAAGCTTGGGTTTCAAAGTCGAACAGATCGAAGTGAGGATGAATCCGAAGTTCGAGCAGGAACAGACGAATGAAGAAAGGGAAAACAACCAACAGTCCATGCAGCACGAACAACAGCAACAAAGAAAACAAAAGGAGGGTGATGAAGATGATCAACGCGGTTGATCCTTATTCGAGCCTTTATGTTCCCTCCCAAAGAACCGCGAGCAAAGAGCTCGACAAGAACGCCTTCTTGCTATTGCTCGTGACGCAGCTCAAGAACCAGAACCCTCTGGAACCCATGGAGAACAGAGAGTTCATAGCCCAACTCACACAGTTTTCAACGCTCGAACAGATCACGAACATGACCAAGTCCATCCAGGATTTCTTGAAGCTCCAACAAGGATCTTTGCAAGCCCAAGCCGCTTCGTTGATAGGAAAGCACGTCGTTGTTCAGTCTAACCAGATCGCCGTTTCGAATCAGCGTGCAGAGAGCATCGTGTTCGATCTCGATGAGAGAGCACCCGTGGTGGTAAGGATCTACGATTCGAACGGTAATCTGGTCAAGCAGGCTACTAGTGGCGTTCTGGATAAAGGAACCCACGCCTACGTGTGGGATGCGAGAAACGACGCAGGGCTTCCCGTAGCCGACGGTACCTACACTTACACTGTCAGCAAGATCACTGCGAGTGGTGAGGTGTTGATCGGAGGCGTTCAGGCTGGAGTGGTGGAATCTGTGAAGTTCAAGAACAACCAGATCTACATTTTCGTCAACGGTAAAGAGTATCCTTTGGCTTCCGTCATCGAGATCTCACAGGAGGTGTGAACTGCCATGATGCGCTCCATGTTCAGCGGTGTTTCAGGAATGAGGAACTTCCAGTACGAGCTCGACGTGATAGGTAACAACATCTCGAACGTGAACACTGTGGGCTTCAAAGGTTCACGTGTCACGTTTCAAACCGCTCTGCTCCAAACTCTGAAAGCCGCGCGTGCTCCACAGAACAACGTTGGAGGTACGAATCCGATACAGATAGGTCTCGGTTCACAGCTCGCCACGGTGGACAAGGTCATGACTCAAGGTTCTTTCCAAAACACGGGTAGAAAACTCGATCTGGCGATCCAAGGCGATGGTTTCTTCGTGCTCAGCGACGGGCAGGGTTATTACTACACGCGTGCAGGTGCACTCGATGTGGACATGAACGGAACGCTCATCCACTCTTCCACTGGTATGAAAGTGCAGGGCTGGATTGCCATACAAGATCCAACCACGGGTCAACGTTACATAGACACGAACCAACCAATCGGAGACATCGTCATAAGTGCTGGTATGACCATGCCTGCGAACGCCACCACCTTGGCGAGGATGGAGGGTAATTTGAATTCGACTTCAGGTATAATGCCTTTCGCTATGACCGTCACGGATGATAGCGGTCAACAACACACCGTGAGGTTCGTGTTTTCAAAAACAAATACCGATTTTGTGATACAGAACG
>JAPYWY010000140.1 GCA_028276125.1 Pseudothermotoga sp. | reverse complement strand
GAGAGCGTCGTGAACGCAAGGTTGGAGGATGCACGGTATTACTTTGAGATAGACAGGAGACACAGACTGGAAGAATTCAACGAAAAGTTGAAGCAGATGGTTTTTCAAAAGGAATTGGGTACTCTCTACGACAAAGTGGTCCGAACGCGAGAATTGGCTCGATACGTGATTGAGAAACTCTCCAAGGCTTCGTTGTTGGACAAGGCCATGCGTGCCGCCTTTCTGAGTAAAGCTGACATCGCAACGCACGTCGTGTACGAATTTCCAGAGCTTCAAGGTGTCATCGGAAGGATCTACGCACTGCTCGACGGTGAAGACGAGTCGGTGGCTTTCGCGCTCGAAGATCAGTACTCGCAGGAACCTAAGAGTGAACTCGGTGCGTTGATAGGCGTGTGCGACAGAATAGACACGATCGTGGGTAACATCGCGATGGGTAATCTTCCGAGTGGTTCGAAAGACCCCTACGGTTTGAGGACCAAAGCCGACACCATCTATTGGTCCATCGTTCGTTTCGGGTGGGACATCGATCTTGCCGAGCTCTTGCTGATGGCGAAGAAGCTTTTGAGCATAGATTTCGATGAGACTAAACTCTTTGAGTTCATGAACTCGCGTTTCTACGCTTTCTTGTTGTCTCAAGGTTTCTCGTTCGACATAGCTCGCGCTGTGAACCATCTTTGGACAAGACCTTTGCGTGGTTATCTGTCGGCTCAAGCTCTGACGAAGGCGTGTCAAAGCGAGGACTTCAACAACGTTGCCATAGGTTTCGAAAGGGTACACAACATAACGAAGAACCATCCTGAAAAGCACTTCGATGGTGCTCTGTTCGAAGAAGAAGCAGAGGTGGAACTGCTGAACCAGTTCGTATCCGTGAAACCAAAGGTGATAGAAAGCTTATCGAAGCTCGATTACGAAGGAGCGATAAAGAATTTGTCTTCTCTGAAACCCTACATAGACAAGTACTTCGACGAAGTGTTCGTCATGGTTGACAGAGAAGACATAAGGCGAAACAGACTCGGTTTTCTCAAAAACATAGACGAGCTGTTCATGCTCGTCGGTGACTTAACGCAGCTGATACGAAGAGATTGAATATCACTCCTGCGGTGAAGAGGTCCAATAGTTCGAAGCCTCCCTCGTGATTATGATGTCGTGGGGGTGGCTCTCTCTGAGACCCGCGAGCGTTACCCTCACGAATTTTGCTTTTCTCCTGAGCTCGTCAAGATTCTGAGCCCCCACATAACCCATTCCGGACCTGAGTCCTCCGACGAGCTGGTGCACCACGTCCTTGACCGTACCTTTGTAGGGCACCATGCCTTCGACGCCCTCAGGTACAAGCTTCGCATTCTCAGCTTGAAAGTATCTGTCTGCACTTCCTCTTCTCATGGCTGATTCGCTTCCCATGCCTCGGTACGCTTTGTACTTTCGGCCTTGGTAGAGGATCGTTTCTCCCGGAGCTTCTTCCGTTCCAGCGAAGATGCTACCGATCATCACCGAATCCGCACCTGCGGCGAGGGCTTTGACGATGTCACCGGAGTATCTGATGCCCCCATCGGCAATCAGTGTCACTTGAAGTTCTCTCGCCATCTTTGCACACTCCACGATGGCCGTGAACTGTGGAACACCCACACCTGCGACGACACGGGTGGTGCAGATCGAGCCTGGACCAACTCCCACCTTAACACCATCGGCGCCAGCTTCAACCAAGGCTTTCACACCCTCCGCTGTGGCGACGTTTCCTGCGATCAGCGGCAGGTTCGGAAAGTTCAGTTTTATTTTCTTCACAGTCTCGATGACCTTTTTCGAATGACCATGAGCGGTGTCCACAACGACGAAGTCAACCTGCGCATCCCTCAGGGCTTGGACTCTCGCGAGTACATCCTCTCCTGTTCCAACCGCCGCTCCAACTATGAGTCTTCCTTTGCTGTCGCGAGCTGCGTGAGGATGTTCGATCACACTCATTATGTCCTTGATCGTTATGATCCCCATCAATCTGTCACCATCGTCCACAAGTGGAAGTTTCTCAATCCTGTGCTCGTGAAGGATCTGTTTTGCCTCTTCTAAAGTGACGCTCGGCTTCGCCACGATGAGTTTGGAACGCGGGGTCATCAGCAGTTTGACGGGTTTGGCGAGGTTCCTTTCAAACCTGATGTCTCTGTTCGTTATGAGACCGAGCAGCCTCGTCTTTTCGTCAACGACGGGCAAACCGCCTATCTTGTACGTCGACATCAACTTCAACGCCTGCTCAACGGTTTCTTCGGGCCCTACGGTGATCGGATCGTATATGACTCCGTTTTCCGCCCTCTTCACAATGCTGACTTGGTGTGCCTGTTCCTCTATGGGCATGTTCCTGTGTATGACTCCAACCCCACCCTCACGTGCCAACGCTTTGGCCAATGCGGCCTCCGTTACGGTGTCCATGGCTGCGCTGACCAGCGGTATGTTGATCCAGATGTCTTTAACGAGCCTGGTCCTCACATCGGTCTGCGAAGGCAAGACCTCGCTGTACTGTGGAACCAAAAGGACGTCATCGAAAGTGAGTGCTTCTTCGTACTTCAAGAGGACACCTCCTTCTGGTATGATGTTTTTTAGAATTATAGCATCTCTGGTACCTTCAATGTGGGAAGAAGGGGTGAAAGTTTGAAGGCTATCTTCGTGAAGATCTTTGGGCACGTTCAGGGAGTTGGCTTCAGGCACTTCACCTACAGAGTTGCGAAGAGATTGAACGTGACCGGTTATGTGAGGAACGCCGAAGACGGTACGGTGGAGATCCACGCTGAGGGAGAAGAGGCAGTTTTGGAGCGTTTCTTGGATGAAGTCAGCAGAGGACCAACCATGGCCATCGTGACGGACATTCGTGTCGAAGAAGTTCCCGTTCAAGGGTACAGAAGTTTCGACATAGTACACTGAGGTGGTGGATGTGTTCATCAGTTTCGAGGGTATCGATGGAAGTGGGAAAGGAACGCAGGTTCAGTTATTCTTGGATTATCTGAAAAGAAACGGTATTGACTTCGTCTACGTGAGGGAACCTGGTGGAACACCCATTGGTGAGTTGATCAGAAACATCCTGTTGTCATCGCAAGGCATGATTCCGAAGACGGAACTGCTCTTGTTCTTAGCCAGTCGTGCTCAGTTGGTTGAGACTGTCATAAAACCATCCTTGGCACAAAACAAATTGGTTGTCACCGACAGGTTTGCCGATTCGAGTGTTGCGTACCAAGGTTTCGCGAGAGGACTGGGTGTTGAAACCGTTAAGCGTCTGAACGACTTCGCAACCGGCGGGTTGAAACCCGATCTGACTTTCTACATAGATGTTCCCGTGAGGGTGGCGTTGTCCCGAAAGAAACATTTCGACAGGATCGAATCCGAGGGCGAGGAATTCTTGAGCAGAGTCAGGCAGGGCTATTTGGAACTGCTGAAGGATGAACCTGAAAGATTCGTTCTCATCGATGGAGACCTTGACAGGTTGACCGTGCATCGATTCATCGTCGAGGAGTTTGAGAAAAGGAGGAGAAAATGACGTGTTCTTGAGTATGCTTTCAGCAGAACTGAAGAGAACTTTGAAGAATCCTTACTCGCTCATGCTGATACTGATTGTTCCGGTGATCATCACCATCATCGCGATCGTGCTATTCTCCAGTCTTGGATTCTTGCAAACGAGGATAGGAATACTCAACCTCGACACGGACCCCCTGTCGCGCTTGACTGTGGGCGTCGTGATGTCCATGTTCAGAGGTGGCAACATCATTTATGTGTCGGAAGATTATCAGCAGAAGTTGCTCAGTGGTGATCTGCAGGCCGTGGTTGTCATACCAAAGGATTTCTCCAGAAAACTCTACGCAGCACAGCAAACCGAATTGATCTTTATCCCGAGTCCTGTGGATCTGCAGGTTTCCACCGTCATGTACAGGACCTTCCGTTCCTTGTTCGAAGATCTGAACGGCAGTCCGTTCTTCGACCCACAGGTCATAAGGTTTCTGTTCACCTCTCCTGGTTATCCCGCACCGAAACTTTCAGCGCTCGAGAGAGAGAAGGTCTTGAACTTAACTTCGTTGTTGATACCCATCACCGTCTTCCTTTCGAGTGCTTGCGTTCTACTCGCGATCGTTTCCAGTTCCTTTCAGATGGACGAGCAGTCGAAACTGACGGAGTTGTTCGTATCGATGGACGTGAGAGGGTTCACCTATGTTGCGTCGAAGATCTTGGCCTACACATCGATAGGTCTGATCGTCTCCGTGGCCGCGCTCCTCATACTTCTTCGATTCAAGGTGCAACTCATCACCCCAACCACGCTGACGTTGATAGCTTTGAACTCTTTGTTCCATGCCAGCGTTGGCTTGATCCTTTCGGCCATCTCGCCGAACATGCAGGTCTCATCGATGTTCAGTGTCGCTCTGACTGCGGTCAGCTTCTATTTCAGTGGTAGTGTTGTGCCACTGTCGTCGATGCCCGCACGTCTGCAGGTCTTCGCACGAAACTATCCACTTTTCCTGACGATTTATTCGTTGAGGAAACAACAGCTTTTCGCACTTGACATCTTGAATGACATCAAAAAGATTGCGTTGCTCACAGTGGTTTCAGTTGCACTCTGTGTAGTACTTGGATCGTTGAAGCTGAGGAGGAGATGATCCGTTGAGAAGGATCCTCATTGTCTCCGACACACACGGTTCGCTCGCGAGCTGGCAGAGGTTGAAATCGCTCGTGGGTGAAGTGGATGAAGTTCATCACCTTGGAGATGTGTTGTACCACGGACCGAGGAACCCCATACCCGATGGATATAACCCTGCCAAGCTTGCGGAGGAACTGAGGTGCGAGAATCTCTTCTTGGTTCGCGGCAACTGTGATGCCGATGTCGATCTGCTGGTTCTCGGAATTTCTGAAGCCCCGAAAGTTTCCTCGGTGAGCTTCGGTCAAGTGAATTTCATCATGAGCCATGGGGAGTTTTTTCAAAATGAAGAACAACTGCTCCATTTCCTCGAAGAGCACAACGCACGCGTTCTCTTGTATGGTCATACGCACGTTCCCAGGTTCGATTGGATCGGATCCAAGTTGATCATCAACCCTGGCAGTCCCTCGCTACCCAAGAAAGGATCTGAGCCAACTTTCAT
>JAPYWY010000101.1 GCA_028276125.1 Pseudothermotoga sp. | reverse complement strand
CGGTGCTCGAATGCCGAAAGGCATACTGCTCGTCGGACCCCCGGGTACGGGTAAAACCTTGCTCGCAAGGGCCGTAGCTGGTGAGGCGAACGTGCCATTCTTCCACATAAGCGGCTCGGATTTTGTTGAGTTATTCGTCGGTGTCGGTGCCGCACGTGTCAGAGACCTGTTCGCCCAGGCGAAAGCGAACGCACCATGCATCGTTTTCATCGACGAAATCGATGCCGTCGGCAGACACAGGGGAGCAGGTCTTGGTGGTGGACACGACGAGCGAGAACAGACACTGAACCAACTTCTCGTCGAGATGGACGGCTTCGACATCAACCAGGGCATAGTGGTGATGGCGGCCACGAACAGACCAGACATACTCGATCCAGCCTTGCTCAGGCCTGGCAGGTTCGACAAGAAAGTGGTTTTGGACGTACCAGACGTGAAGGGAAGAGAGGCAATACTGAAGATTCATACGAGGAACAAGCCTATCGCCGAAGATGTTGACCTGAAAGTCCTCGCACAGCGCACCACGGGATTCGTGGGAGCGGATCTTGAAAATCTGGTGAACGAGGCCGCACTTCTTGCAGCGAGGGCTGGTAGAGACAAGATCACGATGGCTGATTTCGAAGAAGCGATTGACAGGGTCATCGCTGGACCTGCGAGGAAGTCTCGCGTGATCAGTCCGAGAGAGAAAAAGATCGTGGCCTACCACGAGGTGGGACACGCCATCGTTTCGAGTTTGCTACCGAACGCCGATCCAGTGCACAGGATCTCCATCATACCTCGAGGTTATCGTGCTCTGGGTTACACACTTCAGTTGCCGGCTGAAGACAGATACATCGTCACGAAGAACGAGTTGCTCGACCAAATAACAGCTCTACTCGGTGGACGTGCCGCTGAAGAAATCATCTTCGGTGAGATTTCAACCGGTGCCGCGTCGGACATCGAGAGAGCGACGGAACTTGCCAGAAAGATGGTGTGCCAACTCGGCATGAGCGATAAGCTTGGACCTCTGGTGTGGGGTAAGGCTGAACAAGAGATCTTTTTGGGTAAAGAACTCACGAGGATGAGGAACTACAGCGAAGAAGTTGCGAGTGAGATAGACGACGAAGTGAAGCACATAGTGACCGAATGCTACGAAAGAGCCAAGCAACTGCTCCTCGAACACAGGAAGCAACTCGACGAGCTTGCCGAACTTCTGCTCGAAAGGGAAGTCATAGAGGGTGAAGAGTTGAGAAAAGCCCTGAGAAAAGAGTTGACGGAGGAAGTGATGAACGGTGAAAAGCTTGGAACAGTTGCTCGGAACGAGCAAAACAGTTGATTTCACCATCGATGAGGGCATGGCCTGGCGTGAGGATCGAGAGATGGAGATGCTCGAACTCGCGAGCACGTCTGGACTCTGCGCCCAAGTTTTTCACGTCGGCTACGATCTGGTGCAGCCTTTTCTCGACGAAGATCACGTTTCTGTCGTGATAGAAGCGAACGTTAGGCATCTCTCACCGATCAGAGTTGGCGAAGCCGTCGCGGTGGGTGTCAAAGTCATCGGAGTGGTTGAGAACAAGATCAAACTGCGTGGAGTGGTCATGAAAGGCGAAACGAAGATTCTCGAGGTCGAGTTCGTGAGGGCGGTCATCTCGAGGAACTATCTCAGGAGGGCTGCCCTTGAGAAGACCACGTGATTCGAGGGATCTCAAGGAACAAAACCTCGTTGCTCGTTTGAAAGCGGGCGAGAAGTACGTTGAGAAGATAGAAACCAAGGGCGACCTGATGGTCGCCCTTGTTTATCCGAACGGTTACGAACTGGCTGCCTCTAACCTCGGTTTCAACCTCGTCTGGAAGTATCTGAATCAGCTGGAAAGAGTTCTGTGAACGCTTCTTTTTCGATGAAAGTTTTGAAAGGTTTTACTCCATCGACAGTCTAACACCCATCGACCAGTTCACGATTTGGGCGTTCTCTTTCCATTTTGAAAACGACATCGTCAACGTCATGAAATTGCTCTTGCGAAAATCCGTGCCGCTGAGAAACATCGATCGTTCACAGTCACATCCGATCATACTGTTCGGTGGGGCACTCTGCTACACTGAACTGCCGTTGCTCAAAGTCCTGGCCGATGTGATACTCCACGGAGACATTGAATCCATGTTGGTCCAACTCGATCGAGTTCTTCGTCCTGCCGTCAGGTCAGAGTTACTGCAAAGCTTCATCGACCTTCCTTTCACCACCGTACCGCTGTACGGGAAGAAATACCAAGTGGTTTCTCAATGCCACGATCTCGATTTCTTTGTTCCTGCCTGTCCGTTGGTCCCAGAACGTGGTGAGTTCGCACACAAACTTCTCGTTGAAATAGAGAGAGGTTGCATTCACAGATGTGCCTACTGCATGATGGGGAAGTTGAAAAAGCCTGCGAGGTTTTTGAGTCTTCAAAAGTTCCCTGAGATCCTGCAGAGACACGATTCGGTGGGATTGATCGCCTCGAACGTGACGGACTATCCTTGGTTGGATGAGCTCGTTGACGTGCTTGAGGAGAGTGGAATCTCCGTATCTGTTTCGTCTCTCAGAATGGACCGATTGGACGAGAAGTTCTTAAGGTTCTTGAGGAAACACCAGAACAGCTTCACAGTCGCTTTGGAGAGTGCGAGCGAGAGGCTCAGAAACATCCTTAAGAAGGATCTAACCGATGCACAAGTTGAACGCGCTTTCAAGCTTGCGAGAAAGGCAAACTTCGAAGAGGTGAAGGTCTATTTCATGTTCGGTTTCGAAGAGGAATCCGAACAGGATCTGATGGCCATCGGGGACGTGGCAAGATACCTTCTGGAGCTTGGCTTCAAGACGGTCAAGTTCTCGATAAATCCCTTCATACCAAAGCGTGGCACAGAGTTCGAGAAACGCACCATGCAGGATGAAAAGATCCTGAGACAAAAAATGAAGATCATATCTTCATCCCTGCCAGCGAGAGTGAAGGTAGATTTTGAAAGTCTCAGACACAGCAGAGTTCAGTTTTTCATAAACAGGATGGACGAGGATCTGGCAGAGAAGCTCTTGCTGAAAGCTCAGCAATCTGAATCACCAGAGCGAGTCATCAACAATGCGGTGAGAACGGTATAATTCAATGTGAAAACTGATTCAACAAGCAGGGGGAAGAACCTTGAGAAGGGATCCAAAGAGATCCGATGGAAAGAAGACTTTCTCAGATTTGCTCAGATCTGCTTTGGAACTCTTTGCTAGCCGAGGCTATCATGGCGTCTCCGTACCCATGATCTCGAAGAGGGCGAACGTCAAGCCATCCACGTTCTACCAGTATTTCAGCGGCAAGGATGCAGTCTATGAAAAGTTGATAGAAGAAGCCTTCGATCTTTTCTCCGATAGTATGAAGAACGTCGACGACAACGATTCATACAGAATCGTGGAAAGCTTCATCACATCGTATGCCAGATTCTTTTCCGACCACTTTCTGCATTTTCGAATACTTCACGAGGCTGTCTATCTGAAAAGGAACCTGAGAAGAAAATTGGAACAAATACTGAGATCGAGAGTCATTGAGAAACTTTTGCCAAACGCACATGAAAAAGAACTGAGGGTAGCCAGTTGGTTCGTCACCGGTCCGATCAGGTTCGCGGGCATCTTCAAGTCGCTCTTGGGAGAAAGAGTGATCGAAGAATCCATGGTGAGAGACTTCGTAGAATTCATCGTGAACGGCGTGGACCCAAACGATCACGTGCTGGACGAACGAGTTTTCAACGTCGATGTGAAACCGCTGGCGGTCGAGACCAGCTCAACGAAAGCGAAGTTGCTTCAAGAAGCGGAGAGACTCTTTGGGAAGTACGGCTATCGAAACACGATGATAAGCGACATCACCAAATCTGCCGGCGTCGCTGCGGGCACTTTCTATGTGTACTTCGAGAGCAAACAATCGATTCTCGAAGAACTCGTGATGTCCACGAACAGAAATCTGAGGCTCACGATAGCGAGCGTGATAAAGAACTTCACCGACAGACGCGATGCCGAAATAGCTGGTTACAACGCATTCTTGAGGTTTTTCTTGAACCATTCAAACATGTACTTGGTTGTCAGACAGGCTGAGTTCTTCAATCCGAACATTTCACGCAACTATTACGAAAAGATCTTCACCAGTTACCTTCCTCCATTGAGCAAAGCCATCGAGCTGAACATGATAAAGCCTCTCAAACCTGAGAACCTTGCCATTGGATTCATGGGTATCGGGCATTTCATGGGGGAAGACCTCGTGGTCTACAACAAGACATCCGCGGAACAGATCAAGGACTATCTGTCACTCTTGGGCAAATACCTTCTCAAGGGTATTGGATCAGAGAGAACAAGAACGAGCAATAGCGAGAAATAAAAAGCTCAGCAAAGATTCTGAACTGGAACTCGAGACTCCTGCCAGTCATAAACCAGAAATGTGATTAAAGATCTTTTTTGGCTGTTGCATTTTTGTTTCACACTCTGGTACCATATGTTATGAATCATCTATCAGATTGAATGGTGGTTCAGCTTACAGGAGGGACCAAAATGCAAGACCACGTAGGCATAGCTGGTGTAGGAACGTATCTTCCAAAACGGTACATGACGGCGAAGGAACTGGCTTCGCTCACTGGAATCGATGAAGCGGTGATCGTCGACAAATTCGGTGTGAAGGGGAAGTATGTTCCGGGTGAAGGAGACACTACGAGCTACATGGGAATCATGGCCGCGCGAGAGGCAATAAAGAACGCAGGAATCGATCCGAGTGATATCGACGTGGTCATCTGGAACGGTGCGCAGCACAAAGATTATCCCTGCTGGCTCGCGTGCACAAAGGTCGCTCACGAGATCAACGCGACGAAAGCTTGGGCGTTCGACATGGAAGCCATGTGCGGTTCGATGATCGTGGGACTTCAGGTGGCGAGATCGATCATGCTGAGCGAGAAGAATGTGAATACGGTCCTGCTCGTCAGCGGGTATCGCAACTTCGATCTGGTGAACCACAGGTACAAGGCAACTTCTTTCATGTTCGACATAGGTGCCAGTGGTGCGGCACTGGTGCTGAAAAAGAACCACGGTGCGAACGTTGTGCTGGGTGTTTCGAGCATCGTCGATGGATCCTTTGCTGAAGACTGTATCGTGCCGGTGGGCGGAACGAAAAAATGGCCCATGAAGCCTGAAGATGTTGGCGAATACTATTTTCATTTGCGCGATCCGGAATCTTTCAAAGAAAAGCTGAACAGGGTCACTCTGAACAACTTCTACTTCGTGATCGACGATGCTCTGAGAAAGAGTGGCCTCTCGAGGAAAGATATATCCTACCTTGCCATATTGCACTTCAAAAGATCGGCACACCTCGAAGTTCTAACGCAACTGGGTTTGAGGGAGGATCAATCTTTCTACCTTGAGGAATACGGTCACATGGGTCAGAACGATCAGGTCTTTTCGCTTCAAGAAGGCCTCAAGCGTGGAAGGGTTAAAGACGGTGACGTGGTCGTTTTCGTGGGTGCGGGCGTGGGCTGGACCTGGAACGCCGCCGTCGTGAGGTGGGGAAAGATCAGAGAACCCATAAGTTGGTAAGGAGGAATGGCTGTGAAGTGGGAAGAAGTTTACAAAAAGAAGTTGGTGGGCATCGATGAGGTTCTGAAACTCGTTCAGAGTAACTCAACGATTGTCGTCGGTATGACCCCGATGGAACCGAAGATCTTTCTGAGGAACCTTCACAAAGTAGCTGACAGAGTCGAGAACGTAACCGTCTTCACATGTTTGAACATGGAGAGTTATCCCTTCTACATGAAGCAGGAATACAGCAAAAGCTTTCAAAACGCCTCTTGGTACTTTGGTGCTTCGAACAGGGAAGCCGTGAAGAACAACTACGGCACGGTCAGCTACGTTCCGAACAATCTGCACCAGGCGGGGACGAATTTGTTGGACAGCAGAGACGTTGACATCTTTGTGGGCGTTGCCTCACCGATGGATAAGAATGGTTTTCTCACGCTCTCAGCTTCTGTCGTTTACGAGAAGGACGTGATCGAGAAGGCAAGGAAAATCGTGCTGGAAGTCAATCCGAAGGCCCCGAGAACGCATGGAGATACCCACGTGCACATCAGCGAGGTCGACTACTTGATCGAGGTTGACTACGATCTACCGGAAGCCGAGCTGGTTGAACCAGCGGACGTCGAGACGAAGATCGCGCAGTACGTCAGCGAACTGATAGATGATGGATCCACGATACAGATTGGAATAGGTGGTATTCCAAACGCCGTCGCGAAGTTGCTTCACAACAAGAAGGATCTC
>JAPYWY010000100.1 GCA_028276125.1 Pseudothermotoga sp. | reverse complement strand
CTCTCCTGCCGATACGGCCGAGAATATGGCCACTCGCTCCGCACAGATGGACAAACCGAACGACGCATTCTCTACATTACAACCTGTGAAGATCCTGCCAGACTTCGTCAAGAGCGCTGCGCCAACTTTGAAGTTCGAGTAAGGTGCGTAGGCTTTGTTCATTGCCTCAATCGCTTTTTCTATCAGCTTGGTCTCGTTCATTCGTTTCTCCCCTCTTTATCGTCATCAAAACTCTCTCTATCTTACTCTTCGTCGCGGCGACAACCTTGAAATGAAAACCGTTCACGTCGAGTTCCTCACCCACGGAGGGGATCCTCTGGAACTGTTCGAGCAGATAGCCCGCGAGCGTTTCATGCTCGGTCGGTGGAAAATCAACGTCGAGTTCCCTCTCGATGTCGTTCAAAGGCGTCGTACCCCTCACCATGTAACTGTTCTCCGCCACCTTCTTTATCCCACTCGTTTCGTCGTAGTCGTACTCGTCCATGATCTCTCCCACGAGTTCTTCGAGGATATCCTCCAGTGTCACGACGCCTGCAGTGCCACCGAACTCATCCACCACGATCGCCATGTGCATCTTCTTCTCCTTGAATATCCTCAGCAACGTGCTCACCTTCATGGTCTCAGGCACAAATATGGGTTCCCTCATGATTTCAGACACCTTCTTCTTCCTCGCCACTTCCCAACCCAGTTGTTCTATGAGTCCTACCGCGTCCTTGACGTAGCATATGCCCACGATGTCGTCTATGTCTTCTCTGTATACGGGGATGCGTGAATAACCCTCCTCGTTCACCAGTTTGATGAACTCTTCTATCGTGGCGTTCTCATTGATGGCGACCACATCCACCCTGGGTGTCATGATCTCCTTTATGTCGGTCTCGTTCATTTCGAAAGTACGCTCGACGATCATACCCTCTTGTTTGCTTATCGTACCACCTTCGGTGCCGGCACTCACAGCGTTGATGATGTCCTCAGCGGTTATGAACGGTGCATCCTCCATCGCTTGGCCTCCCAGCAGACGCACCAACAGGTTACTGATTCGGAGCAGCGGGTTTACCAAAGGAGAAAGGACACGATCCAAGAATCCCAACAACTTGCTCACACGCTGATAAACACGCTCAGAGTATTCCCTCGCGTAGATCTTCGGTGAAATCTCCCCCACCACGAGGACGATCAGAGTGACAAAGATCGTTCCAAGCAAAGCCACGAGGCCTTCGTTGAAATTCCTGAACAACCTGACGAAGAACAAAGTGGCGACGGACGAAAGCATGAGATTGACGAAGTTGTTCCCGATCAAAACTGCAGTCAGCATTCGGTTGACTCTGTGGATCGATTCTTGCTCGTTTTTCTTGACCAATTTCAGTCTGCTCAAAGCCGTCAGAGCCGTCTCCGAGGCTGAGAAGATCGCCGAAAGAGCCAGCAACAAGATCATTATCAACAGTTGCAACAAACTACCGTAAGGATCGTCCACCAGAAGCTCACCTCCAGTCTAATAATGATACTTCTGGTTGCTCAGGATCTTGAAACTTCTGAACAGTTGCTCCAAAAGAACTATCGTTGCGATTCGATGCGTCAGAGTCATCTTCGAAAGGGAAATTTTCTCGTTCGCTCTCTTCTTCAAACTGTCATCCACACCGAGAGGCCCACCCACCAGGAAAACGAGCTTGCCCTTTCTCTTCATGAGTTCAAAGATGTGGTGAGCGAAGGAAATCGAATCGAAATCCTCGCCGTGCTCATCCAGAAGGATGAGGTGATCGTCGTCTTTCAATATCCTCAGGACTCTCGTCGCATCTCTCTTCAAGGAGGACTCGTCCTCCACGTTTTCGTGCCCCAGCTCGAGCAATCTCACTTCGATGAACTGTGAAAGCATTTTGATGTATTCTTCCGCAATCTTTGCAAAGTCTTTCATCTTTCCCAAAACCAACACGTCAATTTTCAAACACCTGACCTCTCTTGACGACGGCCTTGGGACTCAGACCTATCATGTATGGAAGCGTTAAGAGACTCGCATCATCGTAAAGGACAAGATCTGCCTGCTTTCCAACCTCAACCGTCCCGAGTCTGTCGGAAAGGTTGAGCACACAGGCGGCGTTGAGCGTGAAAGCCGTAAGTACTTCTTCTGGCGACATCTTCAGATGTCTCACGGCCAAATGCATGACGAACGTGGGTTCCAGTGTTGGACTCGAACCGGGATTGAAGTCGCTCGCGATCGCCACGAATACGTTCGATTCGATGAGTTTTCGTGCCGGTGCATACGTTTCATTCAAATGGAAACTCGTCGAAGGCATCAAGACCGCAATCGTGCCAGATTCAGCGAGTGCTTGTATGGCATCGTCGTCTATCTTCAAAAGATGATCCGCAGACACAGCTTTAAACTCCGCCGCGAGCCTGCTTGCACCTATGTTCGATATTTCGTCCGCATGCACGCGCAACTTGAAACCTTTTTCCTGCGCTTTCATCAAAAAAGTTCTCGCCGACTCAACACCGAAGGCCCCAACTTCGCAGAAGATGTCAACAAAGCTGGTGTAGTTCTTGACCTCGTCCAGCATGTCGATCAACTGATCTACATACTCACTCTCGCTCAGACCCTTTGGGACGGCGTGCGCACCAAGGAAAGTGGAAACGATGTCCTGCGGAACGATCTTGGAAAGTTTGTCGATCACGTTCAACTGTTTCAACTCGCTCTCTTTATCGAGTCCATAACCACTCTTGCATTCCACGGTCGTTACACCCTTTTTCAAAAGTTCCTTGAGGAACCTCAAGTTGAAGGTCAAAAGATCGCTTTCCGAAGCCTTTCTGACTCTCTCGACGGTATCAAAGAGTCCCCCACCCGAGCTGTGCAACTGCAAATAGGTCGCACCGCCCACACGCTTGAGAAAGTCGTTCTCCCTGAAACCGTAAAACGGTATGTGCGTGTGACAGTCAACGAACCCAGGAACCACCAGATCCGCTTCGACGAATCTGACAAAACTCTTCGGTTTCGACGTCGAGATGTCGATTATTTTTCCATCCTCGATTGAGATGTAGACACGATCCAAAAGTTCCACGCGGGACATCTCTTGCCCAGATTTTGGACTGCTTCCTTTAGGTGTGCACAGTTTTTCGGCAGCGACAACGAGCTGTATCATTGCTCCACCTCTTTCAGTTTGTTTGCAAGTATCTCGAGGATCTTGCTCTCGATGATCCTGTTCATGTCAAAGTCATCGAGTTGCAAATAGAACTGGGCAACTTCGAGCATCGCCTGCATCGGAACCATACCTATGATCTCCGTACCGACAACGGGCACGCCGTACCTTTCTGCCTCGCGCTTTATCGTTTCGAAGACCCTGAACAATGGACTCTTCTTGTAATTCGTCATGTTCATTGACACTTGAACCATGCCCTTTTCCTTCAAGTCCACGGCAATCGCCTTGACGTATTTGTATCCACCACTGATGTGTCGTACGGCCTTCGCAATCTTTTCAGCGATCTCTATTCTCGTCGTTCCCAAGTTCACGTTGAATGCGATGAGATACTCCCTCGCTCCCACAGCGGTCACACCCGCTGTTGGGTGTACCTCTTCTGGTCCGAAGTCCGGTTTCCAGCGTGGATCTTTGATCTTCTCAAAGAAGCCTTCGAACTCACCCTTCCTAATGTCCGCCAGATTTTCCCTATGGGGAGCCGTCGCAGATCTCTCGTAGAGGAACACGGGTATATTCAGCTCCTGACCGATTCGTTCTCCGAGCCGCTTCGACAGTTCTACGCATTCTTCCATCGTGATGTTCATCACCGGCACCAAAGGTATGACGTCCGTCGCGCCCATGCGAGGATGTTCTCCCTTGTGCGTCCTCATATCGATGAGCTCCATAGCTTTTTTGGTCATCTTGAAAAGCACCTCGAGCAATGGCTCGGGTGAACCCACCAACGTCACCACCGATCTGTTGTGGTCAGCGTCCATCGACCAGTCCAAGATCCACACATCTTGAACTCCCTCAGCCTGAGCTATTATTTGCTTAACGACCTCTTCTCTCCTTCCTTCACTGAAGTTTGGCGCAGATTCGACTATCTTCACACACTTCACCTCCCACGTTCACTAATGTGATTATACTCGAAACACTGTGCTATTATGATTTTTGAGGATCAGGAGGTGGAGGGGATTGACAGTGCTCATTCAGTTGATAAAGACCGGAATCACCATAGTCGTCGCTTACACCGTCTATAGATTTCTCTACGAGAGTATATTGAGGGCGACGAAGAGGTTAGGCAAGGAGCTGAGGATGAAGAACACCCTCCGAACGATTCTCCTCACGATCGCGCTCGTCATCGCGCTCATGGTCGTGCTGGATATCTGGCAGGTCAACTTGTTTCCCTACCTGACGGCACTTGGGATCGGTGGGATCGCGATAGGCTTTGCTGTTCAAGAACCGCTTTCGAACTTCATAAGCGGCTTACTCGTGACATTCACTGGAAAACTGCTCGAAAACGATGTGGTTGAGATAGATGGTATCGTTGGCGTCGTCGAAGTAATAAACTACAACCACACGGTGCTGCGCACTTTCGACGGAAAACGTGTTTTGATACCCAACAAACAGGTGTGGAACCAAAGGCTCATCAACCACTGGCCTACGAACATCAGAAGACTCACAGTGAAGGTTTCCGTCTCTTACGGTAGCGACCTTGTCAAGGTTTTGAATGTGCTGAGAAAATGCATAGATGAAGAGCCTCTCGTTGAAAAATCTCCCGAAGTGAGCAACGCGATCGTTTTCGCTGGTTTTAGTTCATCGTCGATAGACTTCGATGTACACTTTTGGATCAGACGTGAGAACTACTTCGATGCTCTCAACAGTTTGGCAAACAGGATCAAGAGAGAACTCGAAGCCAACGGCATCGTGATACCTTTCCCGCAACTCGATGTTCACATCAAGGAGAGAATGGTTTGAGAACAAAACCGACAGATCACATCTTCTGCGCCATGGACACGGAGACCACGGGGACCAATCCTTTGGCTGGCGATCGCATAATAGAAGTCGCCATGGTACCAATCTACAAGGGTAAGATCCTCTACAGGGGGATCTACCATTCTTTGGTGAATCCTCAGATTCGGGTGCCAGCCACGGTCGAAAAAGTCCACGGGATAGGAAACGAACAGCTGCGGGACGCACCGAGCATGGACGAAGTCTTCGAAAAGATTCGCAGTTACGTGAGCAGATCGATCATGATCTTTCACCGTGCGGAGTTCGACCTGACCTTTCTCGATTTCACGGCCAAGGAAATTGGAACCTTCCTTCCCACAGTGCGTTTCTTGGATACTTACGAGATTGCCGAGCTACTCTTCAAGGAGAGAAAGTCTTTGTCCTGGCTCGCAAAACGTTACGATCTACCAACGCCGACACACAGGGCCTTGGACGATGCGATCGTCACGGCGAAGATATTCCTGAGAATGGTTCGCGATCTTGAGATGGACGTTATCGAACTGGTGAAGACGTGGAGTGGTGAGGAATGGTGAAGAACTACGTTTTGGACACCAACGTCTTGGTCCACGATCCAGAGAGCATTTACAGCTTCGAAGACAACAACGTCGTCATACCCTTACCGGTGCTCGAAGAGCTCGACTCGCTCAAGAGAAGATCGGACTCAGTGGGTAGGTCGGCGAGACAAGTGGTGAGAGAGCTGGACAAACTCAGAGAATCTGGCGATCTCTCGAAAGGTGTGCGTCTGGAAAACGGTGGAACGCTCACAGTGATGAGCCTGACGAACCTGAGGGAAGACTTCGTCGAGTACTTTCGATCCAAGTACATCGACAACTGGATTCTCGCGTACGTCGTGAGGCTGAGCAGGACGAGCTCGATCCCAACCATACTGGTAAGCAAGGACATAAGTTTGCGGGTGAAAGCCTCCGCATTGGGGATCCAGGCACAAGATTATCTGACGGACAGATCCAATCTGTCGTTGTTACCAGATGGATACAAGTTCGTCGAAGTGCCGATCTCGGACGGAGAATCTTTGAGTGGCTTGCTCGAGAACGAGTACGTCAAGAGCCCCAGCGGGTACTTCAAGGTGAAGCAAGGCAAGGCGGCGAGGTTGTCTTTGGACCTTTCGAGCACGATTTGGGGAATTCAACCTTTGAACGAAGAACAGCTCTACGCCATGGATGCAATGATGGACGACGAAGTTTCTTTGGTGACGCTGGTAGGAATCGCTGGGACGGGCAAAACACTCATAGCGCTCGCGTGCGCATTGGAAAAGATGATCAATCAGAAGAAATACAGAAGGATCATCGTGGCGCGCCCACTCGTT
>JAPYWY010000099.1 GCA_028276125.1 Pseudothermotoga sp. | reverse complement strand
CGCGACAAGGAAAGGTGATTTCAACATCAGAGATCAGTTCTCCACTATGGATATAGATGGAAAGACGCTTGGAGTCATAGGACTTGGAAGGATCGGTTCGCTCGTCGCGAAGAAGTGTCAGGCGGCCTTTTCCATGAAAGTCTTGGCCTTCGATCCTTACGTCGATGCCCGCAAGGCTACAGAACTGAACGTTGAGCTGGTTTCGTTGGAAAGACTGTTGAGAGAGTCGGACTTCGTCACGATACACGTTCCTTTCACACCTGAAACCAGGTTCATGATAAGAGAAGATCAGCTCAAGCTCATGAAGCCCACAGCGTACATCATAAACATGGCGCGCGGTCCAATATGGGACGAGCTTGCGGTCTTGAAAGCCGTCGAAGAGGGTTGGATAGCTGGAGCAGCCACGGACGTTTTCATAGAGGAACCTCCGAAAAACGATCATCCTTTCTTCAAGTGCGAAAAGATACTGCTGACACCCCACAACGCCGCTCTGACAAAGGAATGTGTGATCAGGATGGCCGAAGGGGCCGCTCAAGGTGTCATTGAGGTTCTGACGGGAAGAAAGCCGAGTTTTCCGGTGAATCTGCATCAACTCAAAAAATACGGAAAGATCTGAAGGAGGGATAAAGATGTCGTTCGTTCCAAAGGGAGTCATACCGGCGGTCGTCACACCCATGAACAAGGACGAGAGCATCAACGAGTCAGCTTTCAGAAAGCTTTTGAACTATCTGATTGACAACGGCGTTCACGGTGTCTTCATCATAGGCAGTCAAGGAGAGTTCTACGCGCTGACCAAAGAAGAAAAGATCAGGCTCATGGAGATAGCCGTGGAAGAGGTGAACGGGCGAGTTCCTGTTTACGCAGGTACCGGAGGCATAACCACCAGAGAGGTCATCGAGCTCAACGATGCCGCCGAGAAGATCGGTGTCGATGCCGTTTCGATCATCACCCCATATTACATCAGTCCGACTCAAGAAGAACTCTACGAACACTACGTTAAGATCGCGAAGGCCACGAAGTTGCCAGTACTGCTGTACAACAATCCAGCAAGAACTAATGGTGTAAAGATCGATCCAAAAACGGTTGAAAAACTTGCAGAGATAGACAACATCGTTGGTATAAAGGACAGCAGCGGCGATCTGACGACCACCAGCGATTACATAAGACGAACCAAGGACAAGAACTTCCACGTGCTCGCGGGTAGAGATACGCTCATCCTTGCGACGCTCCTCTACGGAGGAGCAGGCTCGATCGCGGCCACGGCCAACGTTGCGCCAAGACTCGTTGCGAGCATATACGACTACTTCGTGAAGGGAGACCTTGAGAACGCGAAGCGCGCCCAAGAAGAGCTCACACCGCTCAGACTCGCCTTCGAGCTTGGTACGTTCCCCGTGGTCATAAAAGAAGCTTTGAACATGATCGGAATCGAGGCGGGTCCGGCGCGTGGACCGATCAAAGAAATGAGCGAGGAGAAAAAGGCGGAACTGAGGAAAGTACTCCAAGGCATGAAACTTCTGTGAGGTGAAGAGGATGCGCGAGAACAAGACCAAAAAGTTGCTGAAAGAAGGCAAACATGCCATTGGTATAATGGTGAGTGAGATAAGAACAGCTGGCATAGCGCAGATGTTTGCCACATCGGGCTTTGATTTCTTCGTTATAGACACCGAGCATTCGCCTTTCAGTCTCGAAACCGTTCAGGACATGGTTTGGGCGGCGAGGGCCGGAGGGATCACCCCGATCGTCAGGGTGCCAACCAGCTGCGGCCATCACAACCTCTCCAGGCCACTGGACAGCGGTGCGGAGGGTCTCTTGGTGCCACAGGTTGAGACGCGCGAGGAGGTCGAGCAGATAATAAAGGCGACCAAGTACTATCCTCTCGGTGAGAGGGGTATGGCTTTGAGGAGAACACCGACGAACTTCGCGTCCGTGAAGGGTGAAGAGGTCACCAAGTGGGCCAACGAGAACACCCTGATCATACTGCAGATAGAGAGCAAAGAAGCCATAGACCATCTTGAGGAATTGATCATGCCTGGCGTGGATGCGTGCTTGATAGGACCCAACGATCTGTCGCAGAGCCTCGGCGTGCCTGGGGACACGAAGCATCCACTCGTTCAGGAATACGTGGACAAGTTCGTTGAGAAATGTTTGAAGCTCAACGTACCTTGCGGCATACACCTTCCAACACCCGAGGCACTGCAGCCATGGATCGAGAAGGGCATGAAGCTTTTGATGTGTTCCAGCGACATCAATCTGATCGTCGATGGCGGTAAAAAGATAGTCGACACGTTGAAACAGATGATTCAAGGGAGGTGAGACGATGTATCCTTGGCACGACACGTTCCACATGGGCTTGATACACTTCATGGCGTATCCGAACGCGAAGAGTGAGGAAGAGATCCTGTCAACGGTGAAAAAAGTACTCACGGACGAATTCTTTCAGGCGATCGAAGTGAGTGCGCTCGTTGAAGAGAACACTTTGAAGAAGATCGGCAAGATGTGCGAGGTTGCCAGAGTCGAGCTGTTGATCGCCGCCCAGCCTCTGGTTCTCTCCAAAAAGTTGAATCTGAACTCGCTCAACGAAGAAGAAAGAAAGCTCGCAGTGAACGAGATGAAGAAGGCCGTTGAAAAAGCCTACGTTTCTAATGCAAAGGCCATCGCTTTTTTGAGTGGCAGAATGCCTGAGAAGGAACAACTCGAAGCGGCGAAGGAAAGATTGGTCGAATCTCTCTGCGAGATCTGTGACTATGCGAAGGAGAGGTCCAGAGAATTCAGCTACACGCTCGCTGTGAACCTCGAAGTCTTCGACTATTCGATCGAAAAGAACGCACTCGTTGGTCCTGCACCTATAGCTTTCGAGATCGCTTCGAAGGTGAGATCTTTCCGCGACAACTTTGGCTTAACGATCGATCTTTCACACCAACCACTCTTGTTCGAAGATTCTTTCTACACGCTGAACTTGCTCTCGCCTTTCGTGACACACATCCATGTGGGGAACGCGGTGCTCGAAACGAACCACGTAGCTTACGGAGATCAACATCCAAGGTTCGGAATAAGTGGTGGAAAGAACGACGTGGAAGAACTCACCTACTTCCTCAAAGCCTTGGTCAAGATTGGCTATTTCGAAAGAAAACTTTCAACGGAAAAACCCGTCATTTCTTTCGAAGTCAAGCCGTTGCCTGATGAAGATCCAGACCTCGTTGTTGCGAATGCGAAAAGAACCTTCCTGACGGCCTATACAAAACTTCTCAAGGAGGTTTGAGGTGGATGAAAAGGTTCAAAGTCTTCGTGACGAGGAAGATCCTCGAAGAAGGGCTGAACATGCTCAGGGAGCGCTACGACGTTGAAGTCAGCGATTACGATGGAGTCATACCCAGAGAAATGCTTCTGGAGAAGGTCATGGGAGTCGATGCGTTGCTCAGTTTGCTCACGGACAACATAGACGCCGAGGTCATGGACGCCGCAGGTCCCAATCTGAAGATCATTGCGAACTATGCTGTTGGATACAACAACATCGATGTCGAAGAAGCGACGAAACGCGGCATCATGGTCACGAACACGCCCGGTGTCTTGACCGAGACCACGGCGGATTTCGCTTGGACCCTTCTCATGGCCATAGCGCGAAGAATCGTTGAAGCGGACAAATTCGTCAGGGAAGGCAAGTTCCGTGGCTGGGAACCCATGCTCTTACTCGGCACGGATGTTTTCGGTGCAACACTGGGTATCGTGGGATTCGGGCGTATAGGTCAAGCCATGGCACGGAGGGCTCTGGGATTCAACATGAGAGTGCTTTACTACGACAACTCAAGGGTAGATGAACAGCTCGAGAAGGAGTTGAAGGCCACCTTCGTCGATCTTCCAACGCTCTTGAAAGAATCGGATTTCGTCACACTGCACGTTCCACTCACGAAACAAACGCACCATTTGATTGGAGAGAAAGAACTCAAGATGATGAAGAAAGATGCTTACCTCATCAACACCGCAAGGGGTCCCGTGGTGGATGAGAAGGCGTTGGTGAAAGCCTTGAAGGAAGGATGGATCAAGGGAGCCGCCTTGGACGTGTTCGAGAACGAACCTGAAATCGAACCCGAGCTGCTCAAGCTCGACAACGTGGTGCTCGCACCTCACATCGCTTCTGCTTCTTACGCCACAAGGTCGAAAATGTCAGTCATGGTCGCAGAAAACATCATCAAAGCTTTGAGTGGGGAAGTACCACCCAACTTGGTCAATCCAGAAGTGCTTCAAAAGAAAAAGTGAGGGCGAAAGCCCTCACTTTTTATGCCAAGCTTTTCATAGTACGTGCGTGCAACAATCTTGCCAAGAACACCAGAAGTACTACTCCGATCGGCAGAAGAATGAACGGGCTGATCTTGAAGATTCCGTACAGCAGATACATCAGCAAAGCCACCATCGCACAAGCGATAGCGTAAGGTAGTTGCGTGTTCACATGGTCCATGTGGTCACATCCAGAGAATATCGAAGAGAGCACCGTCGTGTCGGAAATTGGTGAACAGTGATCTCCAAATATTGCACCCGCAAACACCGTTCCTGCCATAACCGTCGTGGACAACCAAGGATCCTTCGTGATACTGTATGCTACGGGTATTGCGATCGGTGTGAGGATCGCCATCGTGCCCCAAGAAGTTCCAGTCGAGAACGAGATGAACATGCCGATCAGGAAAACGATCGCGGGTACCAAGGCGAAAGAGACGTTCTCTCCAACCAGTGAAACGACGTAATCTGCCAGTTTCATGTCCTTGGTCACAGTCCCGATGGACCAGGCCATGACCAGTATCGCACAGGCCAACAACATCAACTTAAAGCCATCCAGCAGCGTTCGCATTGTTTCTCCAACACTCATCAACTTGAAACTGAGTGCTATCACGATACCGACCAGCGCCATCGCGAAAGCACCCCACAACAACGCCGTTGCCGCATCGGCATTTCCAAGTTTTTCTATGAGCGTTTCACCGCCCTGTGAGGCACCGGTGTAGTAGAAACCGAAGATCGTCACCGACACGAGCGCGACGATCGGGAGTACGAAGGTCATTATCATAGGTCTCTTTTCGATCGGTTTTCCAAGCTCGAAGTCTATGTTCAGCATTGGCATCGCACCGTCTCTCGAAGTCTTACCCTCTTTTTCTGCCCTGATCTCCGCTTTCAACATTGGCCCGAAGTCCCAGCCACTCACGGCGATGATGCCGACGAAGAGAACGGTGAAGATGCAGTAGAAGTTGAACGGGATACTCCCTATGAACGCCGGAAGAGCTGCAACGGTGGTTATACCTGCCGCGGTCAATCCGTTCTGGATCATCGCGAGTTGGTAAGCTATCCAGTCGGAGATGAAGAACGTGGCGACGGGTGCAGATGTCGAATCGAGTATGTAGGAGAGCTTCTCTTTCGAGATTTTCCTTTGCTCGAAGATGTCCCTCATCACGTTTCCAACGATCGCAGAGTTGATGTAATCGTTGAAGAACACGATCACACCCAGCAGCCAAGCCCAAACGCTTGCAGACCTCTTTGTCTTTATCTTCGTCCTCGCCCAGTCGGCCAAGGCCTTGCTACCACCCAGGCGCCAAATGAAGGCTATACCCGAACCCATGAGTAAGTTGAACAACAGCAACTTCGCGTTCCATTCGTCCGCCATGGAGCCGATGATCTTTTCGAGCGAGTAGACCACACCAGCGATTGGGTTGAAGCCGTTCAGGAGCAGACCACCCGTGAAGATGCCGAGGAAGAGCGAAAGTATGACGTTTTTTGTTAGGAAGCACAAGACGATCGCTACGAGCGGAGGTAAAACCGACCACGCCGTGCCTTCCACGTTCATACCCCCCAACAAAGTTTGTGGTTGCTATTATTATAGTCTCGCGTACCCAACTCGATACGTTGCAACATTCGAAAGATAAGAGAACGATCCTGTTATTCGATTTGTCAGTCCTTTCTTCACTGTCAAGACTTGTGCTGATCTTTTTTGTTTTCGTACCTCTATCACTTGTGTACAAACCCTGAGCACAATAGTACTCAAACATGTTCCGTCAACATGAGTAAGACTTTCTGCCAATTACACATAGAGAGTTGTCACAAGGTAACAACGAGTATCTCAGATCCCTTGTTGAACGATTTCGTAGATACGTCACAAGACTTACCCCGGGAGGCGCTCAGTTTAAAATCGTACTGAAAGTGAATGCATTACATTGATGCCTTAGTGTCAGAGCTGGAAAAGGAAGTCACAAGATTAGGTTCAAAAATCGCTAATTATATGTTACCTTATTGACATGTGACCAGAT
>JAPYWY010000098.1 GCA_028276125.1 Pseudothermotoga sp. | reverse complement strand
GGGCCCAACCGAGCAAGAACATCTGATAGTCCCAATCTTCGGGTTTTCTTGAAAGTATCTTGCTGACGTAGCTTCCCCATTCCATAGGCTTGACATCCACCGTGACGCCCACTTCCTTGAGCATGCCTTGGATGGCCACCGCGGTTTCGTAATCGTTGAGGTATCTTCCTTTCGGTGTGATGAGTTCGAGTTTGAGATTCTCATAACCGGCTTCTTTCAACAATTGCTTTGCCTTGTTGGGATCGTAAGGGTAACCTCCCGTTGAGAAATAGCCGAAAGTCATGCTCGAAAGCGGTGAATCGGATGGCTTTGCGAGGCCCCTCATGAGGACCTTGCAGAGTCTTTCTTTGTCCACGGCGTAGTTGAGCGCCTGTCTGACCCTCACATCGTTCAGAGGGGGTCTTGAGGTGTTCAAACCTATGAAGATCGTTCGCACTGTCGGTACAACTTTGATCTGCAGTGATTTGTCCTGCTCGAGTGCCGCAAGCAGAGCTGGTGGAGGATTGTACATGAGGTCTGCGTCTCCTGCCCTGACTTGGTTCACGCGCGAGACGTCCTCCGCTACGACTCTGAAAATTATCCTGTCCAAGTACGGCAAGCCTTGACGCCAGTAGTTGGGATTCTTCACAAGTTCGACGCTCTCTCCGGCCTTCCACTCCTTGAACATGAATGGGCCTGTACCGATAGGGTTCTTGGACAACAGCGCAGGATCGTGTCCGAATTTTTCAATGGCCTGCGGTGAGACGAACCAACCGCTCGACTGAGCCAACCTGTAGAGGAAGGCCGAGTTCGGTTGGAAAAGCACGATCTTGACCGTGTAGTCGTCCACCACTTGAACTTCCTTGATGATGCCTTTGTAAACTCCAACGTTCCTGAGGTTCGCAGAGAAGAGATAGTCAAAGTTCTTCTTCACAGCTTGAGCGTTGAAATCTGCTCCGTCGTGGAACTTGACGTTCTTACGAAGATGAAAGACGTAGGCGGTACCGTTATCGAGGATTTCCCATCTCTCGGCGAGCGCGGGGATGATTTTGAGGTTCTCATCATAGTCGACGAGCCCTTCAAAGATGTGCATCCCAACGATTGTGCTGATCGAATCTGGAATGTTTCCAGGCAGCAACGTGGTGACGTCCACTCCGATGAGAAACCTTACCGTACCTCCGTACTTCGCCGCGAAGATGGCCACAGTGAGAAGAGCCACGAGTAACACCACAAACCTACGCACTCACACCTCACCTCCTCAACAGAAGTTATTGGCACTTATTCTATCATGCTGTTCTGAAGGCTGTCAAGGGAGAAGCACACACGTTTGATCAAAACCAGCGACGAACGACTCGATTGTGAATCAAATTAAGATGCGAAATGTTATACTCTCTGATAGAAAGGGGACGAGAAGATGGATTGGTTTGCCAACGAAGATTTTTGGAAAGACTTGTACGATTGGTTGTTTCCAGCGGCACGTTTTCAATTTGCGAAAGAAGAGGTGGAAAAGATCCTTGCTTTGACGAATGTTCGAAGCGGAAATGTCCTTGATCTTTGTTGTGGACCAGGAAGACACAGTTACGAACTCGCGAGGCTTGGTTTCAATGTGGTCGGTGTTGATGCTTCAAAGTTTCTTTTGAACAAAGCCAAGGAACTGTGTTTGAACTTCGGCAACGTCGAGCTCGTCCATGCGGACATGAGAGACTTCGTGAGGCCAAATCATTTCGATCTTGTGATCAACATGTTCACTTCGTTCGGCTACTTTGAGGATCAAGATGACAATATGAAAGTTCTGAGAAACATCAAGAAGAGTTTGAAAAATGATGGTAAGTTACTGATGGAAATGGTGTCAAAAGAAGTTTTGTTGCGAAACTACAGAGACTCAATCGTGAATGAACAAGGTTCAAAGATGCTCATAGAGAAACACAGTTTTGAGCCGGGAATGGCGAGGATGAAGAATCAATGGATCGTTCTGGAAGCTGGTGAGTACAAAGTGTACAGCTTGGAACACTATGTGTACAGTGGACAGGAGCTGAAGATGATGCTCCAGATGTGTGGCTTCACGAACGTTGAGCTTTACGGATCGCTCGATGGGACAGCTTACGATCTGAACACCAAGAGACTCGTCGTGGTTGCCTCGTGATAGGTGTCGAAAGTTGGGACATAGGCGCGTTATTATACTCTGAAATAGAACGATGATTCTGGTATGGTGGTGAACAAATGTCGAAGTTCGTTCCGTTTTTAGTGGCACTCTTAGTGTTCGTTGTTTTGGTGACGATCTTTTATCTCAGCGCCAAGTCACACTTTGAAAGCTACGTGCAGGAGTTGGGAGTGTTTTTCGCCGAATCGGTGAAAGGGTATGCGAATTATGTGAGTCTCTCTTACTTTCAGTGGTCCAAGATGTACGAGCTTTTGAGTGAAGACAGGTTGCAAGAAGCTTCGATCTTGTTCGAGGAACTGAAGTCGCACTTTGCTGAGGTCGAAGAAGTGCAAGTTTTGAACGAGTCGGGAGATTTCGATTATTTCAAGATCGATTCGAAGAATGGGAAACTCCACATGTACTTCAAAGTCTACAACGACGATCTCAGCGATTTCGTGTCGGGCAAACTCGTCCTTGCAGTTGTGGATGCGCAAAAACTTTTGGGCAAATTCGGTGTGAGTCAAATCAGGATCTCTTCGACGGGTAAAGAATTCGTGTACGGTCTGAGATGCAAGTTGAACAAGCCAGTTTTGGATACTTTTTCGATCTTCTCTTCCGTTGTTCTCGCTATGGGAACTTTCTTGGTCCTTCAGATGGTTCGTCTGAGGATCGGCTTGTCTCGAGAGAGGAAATTCAGAAAGCTCCATGAGGCATTGACACAGATCAGTGAGTACTATTTGAAGGGTCAAAATGGAGAAAGGATTTATCAACTGATCCTCGAGAAGGCTATAGAAGTTGTCCCAAACGCTCAGGCTGGGAGCGTCCTACTCAAGAAGCAGGACAAATACGTTTACGTTGCGGCGGTTGGGTACGATCTCGCAGAACTATCGAAGATCGAGTATTCCGAGTCAGTTCAGAAGAAATGGCTCGAAAAAACCATCAAGAAGAAGAGCGATATGGTGGGTTTCAACAGAGAAGATGAAAAAACACTCGAGATTCTGAAAAAGCATGGCAGAATCGAAGAGATCATGTGCAGTTTGGTTGTGCCAGTTCAGATAGGAGACGAGATCGTTTTGAGTTTCAATCTGGAAAACTTTGAACGGGAAGACGCGTTCGATGAGGAATCTCTCCAGATTGCAAAACTTTTTGCGAATTACGTCGGCATGGTTTTTCTCAAGATCAAACAGGACGAGCAGATCATGCAACAACAAAGGATGATGGAGTATTTGTACAACCACGATCTACTGACTGGTTTGTTGAACAGACGGGCTTTCGAAGAGTACGGTGAAAAACTCTTGGCGCTTGCGAAGAGGGAACGAAAGAAGGTCGCACTTTTGTTCTTGGATCTTCTCAAATTCAAACACATCAACGACGAGCATGGCCACGAGATGGGCGATCTCGCTTTAAAGGTTCTCGGTTCGAGACTCGAGAAAGTTTTCAGAGAAAGCGACGTTGTTGCGAGGTTCGGTGGAGACGAGTTCGTCGCGTTGTTGTACGATTGCGATGGAAACAACTTGGCACAGCTTTTGAACAGGGTATTCCAGATCGTTGAAGAACCAGTTCGCTTGGATGACAAGACCTTCCAGGTCGGTGTGAACATAGGAGTTGCGATTTATCCAGACGATGCACAAGAACTCGATCAGTTGATCAGGCTCGCGGACATGGCGATGTACTATGCCAAAAAGAAGGGTCTGAAGTACGCCATAGCGAGCGAGATTGAGACTGGGCTTTGATCCACTTTACAGTTTTTCCGATGGTGAAGCGAACACAAAGGGCCGGCTTGAAGCCGGCCAAAGTTCTATCAGCATGAGCCTCAAGAATTTTTCCTCGATTCTTGGCTTGTGCCTCTTTCTCCACCCCTGTACGGGACGGGTATGTACTGAACCGATGGCCTTCTCTGTTCAGCCTGCCTGTAGAGGTTCATGAGCTCGTAGACTTCCTGAGGCATGTTCTCCGATACGTTGATTCCCATCTGCCTGAGCACGTCCACGGTCAGAGGATAATCGTGGGTCCATTTGCCGCTGCAAAGAGCCTCTGCCAGTTGTCTGGCTTTCTCTTCACCGACTTTTTCCTTCAAGAGGCACGTCACGAAGTCCATCACCTGGTTCATCGCCTTCTTGGCTATGTCCGCAAGGATCAGGGTCTGATCGTCTATCTCGTTGATGTCCTTCTTTTCAAGCACGCTCAGTATAGAAGGTGCAGGATAGCCACCCAGTTGTGGATCGAGCGGTCCCAGCACGGCGTTTGGATCCATGACTATTTCATCCGCTGCAAGGGCTATCATGGTTCCACCGGACATCGCGTAGTGTGGGACAAAGACGGTGACCTTGCCCTTGTGCTTGACCAAGGCACGCGCGATCTGCTCGGCGGCCAACACCAAACCACCCGGGGTGTGCAGGATCAAATCGATCGACATGTCTGGTGGGGTCAGCTTTATCGCCCTCAAGATTTCCTCAGAATCTTCTATCGTTATGTACCTTCCGAAGGTGAGGCCGAAGAAGCTCATCGACTCTTGTCTGTGGATGAGTGTTATGACTCTGCTCTTGCGTTTCACTTCGAGCTGTCTTATCAACGTTTCTCTCGCGCTCCTCTGACTGTAGGCTTTGAAGAATGGAATGAACATGCTGAGAATGAAGATCATCCAGAAAAGTTCGAATATGAACGAGTACATTTCTACTCCTCCTCACAGGACAACTATGTCGGGCCTTCTCAGCGTTAGCGAGCCGATTTGCAAATTCAGCGCGGGCCAACGGCTAGATTCGGGATAGGAAAAACATTCCAAACCGTTTTCAAGTATCAAGAACGTATCTTCGGACTTCGTACCGGTTATGGTCGGATTCCACGCGACGACGTTTCCAGCCTTCAAGGGATAATCAGTGTCTTCGTTCGCTATGATTTCACGCGCGTTGTAACCTGCAAGCCCACCCTGATGGTGCAGGAACCATTCGTGCGGTTTGTTCACAGTTATGTAAGCCTTCTTGATCTCTTCGAAAACCTCGTTCAACCTCTTAGCAGGTTTTGAACTTGCAAGCGCTACCGCTTCAACGTAACAGTTGTCCCTGTGCTGCTTGATCCAATTTTCGTTTCTAGCGAACAGAACAGATCTCGTTGAAGAGAGCACCAATCCTTTCTTTCTGACGCACACGCTCACGAAGAGCTTCTTCCCAACCCTCACGTTCCTGGGAAGGTTGTGCCTGTACAGTTGCGCGCTCTCCTCACCGAACACCAAGATGAGTATCGGTTCGATACCGCGTTCGAAGAAGGCCTTCTCCATTTCCCCCTGAACTTGCCATTCCGTCATCTCAGGTGAAAACTTCAACATCGTGTTGTAGAAGATCTCGTCACAATTTTTGCCGAGCCATCTGTAAGTTTCGATCTCCGGCTCGCTCATGACAAGCCTCAAGTTCTTCAGTTGGTTGGAAATGTTCTTCGAATCGAACCAGCCGGTGTCGGAAAGGAGCCTTTTTCCTTGAACGAAGGATTTGAGCACGTCCCACAGGTCCTTGGACCACATGTACTCGGCGAACTCTACATCATTCGAGACGTCCTCACTCAACTCTTCCCGCTCGATTCTCTTTCTCTCGATGTTGTTTGCGAGTATGTAGATCGAATCTTCCACGAGCAGAAGATGAACGTTTCCAACCTCGCTGTTGATCGTCACGTAGTTCCTCGCACCGAGTGTTGCCCAGGCGAAGTTGTCACAACGAGAGATGAGCAACGCCTCGGCTTGTTCATCTTCGATGAGCTTTCTCAGCATGTTGATCCTTTCTCTGAACGATTCTCTGAGCAAGCGGTGTCACCCCCAAGAAGTATTTCGTGCACTCACTTTCGTAGGCTGAGAATTGCCTCGAAATCGCAACACGCAAAACCTTAGCCTCAAACTTCAGTAGGCTTCAGACGAGAAGCCAGCAACGAGTTCCCAGGTTCAGTGGTCACACCATGTGTTCACTGAAACAGCCTCAGAACACTCTGACGCGACACGTTCGAATGGATCAAGTTGATCAAAGAAGATTGTTGTAAAAGCTGAGCTCTGAAGAATTCCATCGTGCTTCTCGCAAAATCTGTGTCTGCAAGTCTGCTAACACTCGAAGTAAGATTGATCATCGTGCCACTCATCTCGTTGATTGCGGAGAGCAATCTGTTGGTCGTTGCTCCAATGTAAGAACGT
>JAPYWY010000097.1 GCA_028276125.1 Pseudothermotoga sp. | reverse complement strand
CACGTGGTGATACGAACTGATGGAAGAACAGTTCCAAAAGATGTTTTGCTCTACGCTGCTTCGATTGCGGCGCACTATTCCAAGGCACGCTATTCGTCCAACGTGCCAGTCGATTACACACTCGCCAAGAACGTGCACAAACCCAAGGGTTCTCCGCCAGGAATGGTGCTCTACACGAACTACGAGACTGTTTTCGTGAACCCCCTCGATCCCGATTCATCGAAAAAATTTTAAAGCCTATCTTGACAAAATTGATGTTCATGGTAATATATTTTCAGAATTGAAAGAGGGGGTTCCAGAATGTGGAGAGCATTTCTCGCAAATCTTGAAAAAACGTTCATCGAAATCAAACGTTACTACTTCAACTCCATCTCGGGCGTCGCCACACTCTTGATCTTCTTCTATTTGCTCTTCTTCGGTGTGAAGGCGGTCGGCGGTCCAAGCATAAGCCTCTCTTCGACTTTGGACGGCATCATAGTGGGTTATTTCATGTGGATCGTTTTCATCTTCTCGTTCGAAGGTGTCGCTTGGGGTATCATAGAGGAAGCCCAGCGTGGAACACTGGAACAGGTTTTCGCATCCCCGATCGCGTTCGAGTATCAGATGTTGTTCAGAATGGTGTCCGAGTTTCTCTTCAACAACGTTCTGCTCGCTCTCCCTCTCATGTATTTGGCCGCTTTCACAACCGGCAGAAAGATCGGTTTCGACCTTGCCACACTGCTCTATTTGATGATCGGCGGGACTGTATCCGCCCTCGGCATCGGTATGATTCTCGGTGGAATAGCGTTGATCTTCAAGAGAATCTCTTCATTCATTCAGGTTGTGACCTTTGGTTCACTTTCTTTCACGATGTTCGAAACGCATTCTCTCTGGCATAGACTCCTTCCCATGTCGCAAGCGAGTTCGATGATGAAAGCACTTGCGATCAACAATACGAAGTTCTATCAATTTCAATTCTGTGATCACGTGGTCCTCTGGTTGGTCGCAATCGGTTATCTCTTGATAGGCTTCATCGTTTTCCGTGTTTTCGAACGACGCGCGATGGTCGTTGGAAGTCTTTCGCAGTACTGAGGTGATGAGGATGATCGAAGTGATGGATCTTGTAAAACTCTATCCAAAGAGAAACTCCAAGGAAAAGATCGTAGCTGTGGACCACGTGAGTTTCAACGTAAAGAACGGTGAGATCTTCGCCCTGCTCGGTCCAAACGGCGCGGGAAAAACGACAACGATCAAGAGCATCTGTGGCTTGATCGTTCCTGATTCTGGCGAAATAAAGATCAAAGGATTCAGCGTGCTGAAAGAAAGATCCAAAGCTTTGTCACAGATCAGCGCCGTTTTGGAAGGCAACAGAAACCTTTATTGGCGCATGAGTGTGCTTGAAAATATGAGATACTTTGCAGGTATACGCGGTAAGAAACTGAACAAATGGAACGCTCTGGAGATCCTCGAGAACCTTGGATTGAAGGAGAAGGCGAACCAACTCGTGCATTCGCTCTCGCGAGGGATGCAACAAAAAGCAGCCATCGCCGTGTGTCTGGCCTGTGATACGGACGTTCTGCTCCTCGACGAACCCACGCTCGGGCTCGACGTACATTCTGCGGTGGAGTTCAGGTCCATACTGAGGTCATTGAAAGAGAAAGGTAAAACCATTCTGCTCTCTACCCACGACATGAACCTCGTCGAGGCTGTCGCGGACAGAGTGGCCATAATGAACAAAGGGCGAATTGTTGTGTGCGAAGAAAAGCAGAAACTCATAGACGTCTTCACTGCCCGCGCTTACAAGATAAGGCTTGTGTGCAGTGAAGAATCCAAGAAAAGGCTCAAAGAGCTCGGTTTCAACGGCTGGAACGAGAACGGAAATCTCATTGAGTTGCAGGTCAATCTCACCTCCTCGCAGAGACTCTACGATCTGATAGACACTTTCAGATCGAACAACATCGAGATAGAGAGTATTGAAAAAGAAATGGTGAACTTCGAAAAGATCTTCATCAGCTACACACGCGAATGATGTCCACCAGCGTCATGGTATAATCCTCGAAGGTAAGCGACTCAGTGCGAGGAGGGGAACGTATGCGTCATCCCATCGTGAAGAGTGCCGAGGATCGCATGAACAAATCCATCGAGAAGATCTCCGAAGAACTCAGAAAGATAAGGACTGGTCGTGCGAGTCCGGCAATTCTCGAAGAGATCAAAGTCGACTACTACGGTGCCCCCACCCCCATAAACCAGCTCGCGACGATCAAAGTTGACGAGAGGTCCCTCATCATACAACCCTGGGACAAGTCTGTACTCTCTTCCATCGAAAAGGCCATCTTCGCTTCCGACATAGGTCTGACACCCATGAACGACGGCAACGTTATAAGACTCGTCTTCCCAACTCCAACCACGGAACAGAGGCAGAAGTGGGTCAAGAAGGCTAAGGAGATCGCAGAGCAAGGAAAGATAGCGATCAGAAACATAAGAAGGGATGTCTTGAAAGAGCTCAAACAGTTGGAAGACGATGGAAAGATCTCTGAAGACGACGCTAAGAGGCTCGAGAAAGAGATACAGGACCTCACGGACAAGAAGATCGAAGAAATAGACAAGTTGTTCGAGAAAAAAGAAAAGGAGATCATGGAAGTTTGAAACCTACTCACGTGGCGATCATAATGGACGGTAACGGCAGGTGGGCCCAAAGGCGGGGCCTGCCGAGGATCGAGGGACATCGGAGAGGTGCCCTGAAGGCGGAAAAAGTCGTCGAATGGGCAGCCGAACTCTCTATCAAGTACGTCACCTTCTACACGTTCTCGACCGAGAATTGGAAACGACCGAGAGAGGAAATCGAATATCTCTTTTCGTTGCTTGTGAAGTTGCTCAGACAAAAGCTCAAGAAGATGATTGAAGAAGGAGTGAGAATCAGGTTCGCTGGCGTGATCGAAGAGCTTCCGAAAGAAGTTGCAAACTTTTGCCGTGAATGTGAAGAGAAAACCAGGCACAACGACAAAATCCACGCGATCTTGGCATTAAACTACGGTGGCAGGCGTGAGATCGTGGACGCTTTCAACAGAGCCATAGAAAACGGTGTAATGCGTTTGGACGAAACACAGTTCAGAAATTGGCTCTATCTTCCAGACGTTCCAGACCCAGATCTTGTGATAAGAACTTCCGGTGAAATGAGAATAAGTAACTTCTTGCTCTGGCAGATCGCTTACAGCGAGTTGTACTTCACAAGGGTGTTGTGGCCTGATTTCACCAAGCAAGATTTCCTCAGAGCGATAGAGGATTACGAGAGGCGTCAGAGGAGGTTTGGGGGATTGTGACCGTTGAAACGAAAACGAGGCTCGTAACGGCCTTGGTAGTGGCACCTTTCGTGGTCTTGTGTTTCGTCAACTACAAGAGTCTCATAGGTTTGGTGGCGGCCGTGGTCCTGCTCGCATCCTATGAGCTCTTGAGCTTGGCGAGTCAAGAGAAAGAAAAAGGTTTCGTCAAGTACGCCGTTGCGATATGTGTTGGATTCGTGGTCTTCTACGGCATCATGGGAGCTCAAAATGGTTTGTTACTGTTGAGCTTGGCCTTCGTTCTAACGAACGTGATCGCCGTATTGACTCAGAAGAACGTCGAGACCGTGTGGCCCACCGTTGTCGCGACGGGTCTCTCACTCGTTTATGTGGCCGGATGTCTATCTTTCTTTTTCCCCATCTACCTTGAGTTTGGCGCAGCGAATGCCCTTCTCAATCTGACGGCGGTGTGGTTGTACGACACCGGCGCGTACTTCGTGGGTATGAGGTGGGGAAGAACGAAGATATCAAAGAAGTTCAGCCCCAACAAGAGTTTGGAAGGCATGATCGGTGGTTTTCTCAGTGCGTTGGCTTTTTCTTTCCTTTATAAAATCGTGTTCGGGTTCATCTTCAAGGCGAACGTCATGCCGTTCACTTCCCTGGTGATCTTTTCACTGGTTGTGACTGTCCTTGACACGTTCGGTGATCTCTTCGAATCGGCACTGAAACGGTACTTCAAGGTCAAGGATTCAGGCAGTGTTTTACCGGGCCATGGTGGCATGTTGGACAGGATAGATGGCTTGCTGTTCGTAACGCCCGTGACTTATTTTCTCTTGTCAGTCGGCATTCTGTGAGGTGAGAAGATTTGAACAGCGACGAAATCAGATCGAGTTTTCTGAGCTTTTTCGAAACCAAGGGTCACAAAGTCTTACCCAGCGCATCGCTCATACCGGACGACCCACAACTTCTGTTCACGGTCGCCGGGATGGTCCCGTTCAAACCCATATTCTGGGGCAAGGTGGAACCAATCTACAGGCGCGTAGCCACGTGCCAGAAGTGTCTCAGAACGAACGACATAGAGAACGTGGGACGTACCCCGAGGCACCACACTTTCTTCGAGATGCTGGGTAATTTCTCCTTCGGAGATTATTTCAAGAAGGAGGCCATACTCTGGGCTTGGGAGTACGTCACACGGGTGCTGAAGCTGGAGGAAGAGAAGCTGTGGGTCACAATCTACAAAGATGACGACGAAGCCTTCGCTATCTGGCGAGATCTCGTTGGTGTGCCGGAAAAAAAGATCATTCGCATGGGAAAAGACACGAACTTCTGGGGACCTGCGGGACCCACCGGGCCGTGCGGCCCATGTTCGGAGATACACTACGATCTTGGCGTCATGGAAGATTGCCCCGAAGGTGTGGAGTGCACACCGGCGAACAGCGACAGAAGGTTCTTGGAAATTTGGAACCTTGTCTTCACGGAGTTCTATCAAGACGAAAAGGGGCAGTTGTACCCACTGCCGAGGAAGAACATAGACACAGGAGCTGGTTTGGAGAGGATCGCCGCGGTTGTTCAAGGCGTGTCGAGCAACTTCGAAACGGATCTCTTCAAACCCATCATTCGAAGAGAGGAAGAGCTCTTCCATGTGAAGTACGGCGAGAGCGAGGAGAAGAATGTCTCTCTGCGCGTCATAGCAGACCATGCAAGGGCAGTCACCTTCCTCATTGCAGACGGCGTGTTTCCATCGAACGAAGAGAGAGGGTACGTGCTCAGACGGATCCTGCGCAGGGCTGTTAGACACGGTGTTCTGCTCGGCGCGAGCAAGCCTTTCCTTCACGAAGTCTGCGACGCGGTGATCGAGAGAATGGGAAAGGTTTACCCAGAAATTGAAAAGAAGAGGAATCTCATCAGGGACGTGACGAGAGCGGAGGAAGAGAGATTCTTCAAAACGATCCTTCAAGGTCTTGACATGTTGAACGAGATCTTGCAACACTCGAGGGAAGTCATAGATGGAGAAAGTTTGTTCAAGCTCTACGACACCTACGGTTTTCCACCGGACATAGTCGTGGACGTGGCGAAAGAAAAGGGATTGAAGGTGGATTTGGAAGGATTCGAGCGCCTCATGGAACAACAGAGAGAACGATCGAGGATCTCCAGGTTTGACATCGAGTACGCAAAGACGGTGAAAGATTACGAGGAGCTGACGAAGACTCAAAAGATCTCCTTTGTTGGTTACGAAAGGCTCACACACGAATCCACAGTTCTGATGATTCGAAAAGATACGAGTGTAGATTCGGCCTCTGCAGGTGAAAAGGTAGAGGTCGTTGTGAGAGAGACGCCCTTCTATGCTGAGAGGGGCGGTCAGGTGAGTGACGTCGGTTGGATGAAATGGGAAGATGGAGAAGCCTTTGTAGAACATGCGTTCATACCAACCGAGGGAGTCATCGCACACGTGGTCAGAATCGAAAAGGGAACACTCAAGTTGGGGCAAAGAGTCAGCTTGATCGTCGACGAAGAACGTAGGAAGTCCACCGCTCGCAACCATACCGCGACGCATTTGCTCCATGCTGCCTTGAAAAAAGTTTTGGGGGACCATGTGAGACAGTTTGGATCACTCGTTGCACCTGACAGGCTCAGGTTCGACTTCACCCATTACGAAGCTCTGAGCGAAGAACAACTGACAAGTATAGAGGATCTCGTGAACCAAGTGATCCTCGAAGCCCTGCCCGTGAAGGTAGAGGAGAAGAGTTACAAAGAAGCTGTGGAAGAAGGTGCCATAGCGTTGTTCGGAGAAAAGTATGGCGATATCGTCAGGGTTGTGAAAATACCAAACTTCAGCGAGGAACTTTGCGGAGGAACACACGTTTCCAACACTGGAAACATCGGTTTGTTCAAGATAATCTCCGAAACCGCAGTTTCAGCTGGTGTGCGAAGGATCGAGGCTGTGACGGGTTTCAATGCGCTCAAATATGTGAGGAAGATAGAGAATACACTTCAAGAAACCGCAGAACTGTTCGGCTCTTCCACGGACGAAATACGCGATCGGGTGAAGAACCTGATCGAGAGGAACCAACAGCTCGAAAAAGAAA
>JAPYWY010000096.1 GCA_028276125.1 Pseudothermotoga sp. | reverse complement strand
CGCCTTAGCGAAAGTGCTGAACTCCTCGCTCTTGGCCTTCATGACGCTCTCACCAAACAGTTCGATGTCCTTGCGAGGATCGTAGTTCTTGTTCGCCTTCATCGTCCAAAAGTAAGCGAGCGGTATTGTCACCACGGCGTAGGCGATGATGAGAGGTACCATCGCGCTCATGACTTCTCCGACGCCTATTCCTGCGGCCTTGCCGTGAGTGTGGGTGCGCCCTGAATGACGAAGTCCGTCGTGAGCGACACACCGTAGGCGAACATGGCGATCGCGACACCTGCACCCACCGGGGAAAGACCTGCGCTGACAGCGACAGGAACCAACAAGCTGCCGATCAACGCAACCGAAGGCGTGGGCCAAATGAACAATGCAAGTATCGCCGTGATGATGCCAACGAACCAGAACGCAGACCTGGGCCCTTTGATGGGTTTGCCCAATGTCCTTATCAGCACGGCCGCGGCTCCGCTCTTTTCCATCTGCCTCGAGAGCGCCACCATGAGTGATATGACGACCACGATGCCGAACAACTCGACGCCGGCGACGACGATGGCGTTGAACACGGACTGAAGAGCTCCGATGAACGATTTGGTCACCGCCCAACCGATGAGCAGTGAGCCGAGCAAACAGATGAGTGGTGTGTCCTTTCGCAGGAACATCGTGACGATGACTGCGACCATGAAAGCCAGGTACAACCAGTGGGCCAACGTCAACTCCACCACAGCCAAAACACCCCCTCACACCAGTTTGGTGTTGAAGATGTCCTTCAAATTGGCATCGTGTACCCTCTTCTTGATCTCTTCAACGTTCGTGGTATACAGATTCTTCTGGACCATGCGTTTGAAGTAGATCGAACCTGAGAAGGTGTACTTGTACTGACGGCCCTCTTCCTTCTTCATTTCTTCGATAACGTGGTTCACAAAATCTCCCACGGCCAGTTCATCTGGATATCTGAGCAACTTCTCGCCTATGGCCTTTCTCACCGCGTTATGTCCCGCCAAACTGCCCGTGACGATCGCCTCGGTATGACCGACCATGGCTCCTGCCTTCTCACCCGCGCAGAAGAGGTTGTCCACCGGCCCGATCGCTTGAAGCTCGGGGGTGCAATTTGCGAAGCCGAAGTATCTCATTGAGTTGCCCTTGCCACCAGCGATGGGATCTTCGTAACGAGCCCTCTCCATGCCTGGAATCTTTCTGAGTTGCTCGAGTGGGAAGAAGGGTGTCATCAGCTTCACCGGGCCCGTGTCGAGCAGAACCAAATTTTCGATGAACTCAGGCAGTGCATACTGCTGACACGCCTTCATGCTTAACAACTTCTCTTCTTCCCTCACCTGTTCCGGTACAGGAACGAGTGCACAACCTTTTTGCTCGAGTTCTCTCACGATGCTAGGATCGATGGAGTCTTTGCAGAGTTTGCAGGAACCACTCATGGCACCCAGGCCACCATCGGGTTTCTTGCCAACCCATTCTTCGACGCCGACTCGCGTTGTGAGACTCACTCTGGGTCCGAAGTGTGGCATCTCAAGATGCACATCGCACAACCGTTGCCGTACTTCGTGCAGTTCGCTGGCACCGCGGAGGTACCGGTTGCGTCGACGAATACATCCCCATGAACAGGCTCATGTTTCTCAACCACGACACACACGATCTTGTCTTTCTCCTTGGCGACATCTATAACACGTGCGTTGGTTAGAATCCGCACGCCCAAGTTCGTGAGGTATTCTCGAACAGCTGGTTCGATCTTGTAAACGCTGTACAAGCTCGCGTGCTTGTGTCCGGGGAATTCCACGTTCGTGTGGATCGCGCATCTGTCCATCACGGCGAATATGTCCGCACCCATCTCCAACATTTTCTCTGACGCAGTGAAACGTCCGTTGTTTCTGAATATACCACCAACGAGGCCTGTTCCGAGCAGCATGTCCGCTCTCTCTATCAAAACGACCTCGGCTCCAGCTTTACGTGCGGCCGCGGCGGCCGCACAACCACCCCAACCTCCTCCAACGACGATCACCCTTGGCACCTTCGCCATACCACCACCCCATCACAGAACGTTCGAATACTTGGCAACGATCTCGATCAACTTCACAAGACCCCTGACGGCGAGCCTCGTTTTGTCTTCGATGATGTCACCGTTTTCGTCCGTCGTGCCGAGGCCCAGCGAGATGAATATGTTTCCATCGTACGCGATCGTCTGGATGATACCCATGGCGTCGGTACCGATCTGGAGTATGTTCGTACCAGCGTACATGTCCTCGATCGGGAAGATGGGGAAAGGTACACCTTTTTCCCAGCAGTCGTCGTAGTTGACCTCGACGGCGCCAGAGTTGTAGCTCTTGGAGATCTTGAAGATGTGTCTGATGCGCGAATCAATGTTGGAGAACTCCTCCACAGTGATCTCGTAAAGCCTATCGACGTTCCTCTTGAACTTGTCTGCTTTCTCTTTCAAAGCCTTCAAAGCGGCGATGGCACCGGCGAGTGCTTCTTTTCCTGGATCGAAGGTCACGTAGGCCGCCTTGCCGTAGCTCGACCAAGTTCCGTACCTATCACCGTGCGTGCCCATCGCCCTTCTGATCGGGACCATGACGTCCTCTCTTCCGATGATCAAACCACAGGTTGGTGCACCCGCAGCCTTGTCCATACTGTAGGTCATGACCCACGCGCCGATCTTTCTCGGATCCGTTCCGATGAACGGAACACCCCACGCGTTGTCAACGATGTACGGTACGTTGAACTCTTCTGCGAGTTCACCGAGCCTCTTCTGCAGTATCGGTGCACCGTTCTCATCTTTCTCACCGTAACCGTAGCCGAGCGTGTCGTATCCGAGAGAAGAGAAACCTGAGAGCGTCTCGATGTGCTGTTCCGCCACCTGTCTTATCCTCTTCGCCGTCTCTTCAGCCCTCACACCGCTCAAGAGGATCGTCGGATGGTACTTTATCCCGTGCACCGTGTAGCGTGCCCCAGCCATGGGAACGATGATCACATCGACATCTTCGAGCCTTTTTCCGTAGAAGCCCAGCTCCCCTGCGGTGCAACCTCTGTCCGCGAAGATGTCTTTGTACTGGGGTGGGAAGGGTCTACCGTAACCACCGTGATGGTGCAAATGTCTCTCGTAGGGCACGATGTATCTGGTTCTGTACTTGTCGCCCCTGCCAGTGAACGGTGGTGAGACCAACACGTCGAAACTCAGCCAGAGCGCCGCCTCGCACGTGCTCACGAGCAGAGCGTCGTACTCATCACCGTAGTAATCCTTCACTATGTCCCTGATCTCGTCCGCGAAGACCCTGTTGGGAATGACCTCTCGGGCCACCGCACTGATCGCTTCGTCCACTTCTTTACTGATGAGTCCATGGCAACCGGATATGGCACCAGTGAGACCGAACTTGCCTCTCCATTCTTTAGGAATTCCGATCTCGTCGGCGGCTTTCCTCGCTTCCTCCAGAATCTTCGGCAAAGACTGCTTCAGATGCCTGTACAGATGGTATCTGTACTTGAACATGCTCATCCCTCCTTCTCAAAAACGATCGTCTCACCGATTTCCAGACCAAGTTCTTCACCGCTGAACAACCGCTCGGAGTAAATCACGATGTTCTGGTGGTTTGGCATGTGAGTCTCATCGAAACCCACCAGTTTTCCGATCTGTCTGCCATCTGCTAGTCTGACGATGTCGTTCGAGACGATGACGCCAGCCTGAACGATCTCCACGAACGCAATGTATGCCACACGGTTCACCGTCTTCCCGGGGCTCGCTTCTTTCTCGTCGGTCATCAAAATTTCATGGATCTCTCCGGATCTCAGAGCCCTCGAACGAGGTTCTATCAAGCTGAGGCTCCTGTTGTCCAATCTGCCCCTGAGAACCGCCACCACCTTGCCGATCACAGGTTGCTTTTTCGCATAGGGATCAAACTTCAGCATGCCGGCGGAGTACGGTTCTTTCATGATTTTGCCTCCTTGATCGCGATGACCTCGATCTCCAGTTGCGCGTTCTTCGGCAACGCGGAAACTTCCACAAACGATCTGGCGGGCTTGTGAGAGCTGAAGTACTCAGAGTAGACCTCGTTGATCGAGGCGAAGTTTGAAATGTCGTTCGTGAACACGGTGACTTTGACAACGTTGTTCAGATCACACCCCGCCGCAGCCAAGATCGCTTTGATGTTCTCGAACACTCTCTTGGTCTGTTTCTTGATGTCTCCATCGACGAGCTGACCCGTCTGAGGATCGAGCGGTATCTGACCTGAAACGAACACAAAACCGTTCGCCTCTACGGCTTGAGAGTAAGGCCCTATGGCCTTGGGAGCCGCATCGGTTTGAACGATTTTCACCATCAACACCTCCTCAGATCATTATTGAGTCGCCTTTCTTTCTTGCCTCTCTCAGGTACGCATAAACTGTGAATTTCGAATTTCCAAGCTCCTTCGCGAGCATTTCCACGGCACCTTTCAACAAGAAGAAACCTTTCTCGTCGAGTTTTTTGATGACCGCCAACTTTTCTTCCTTGCTCGCGAATCTGAGCGGTTTTCCCGTCAAACTCTTGATCTCTTGCATCGCTTCGAGGAGCAGTTCTTCGACCTTGCTCACGAACCTCTCTTCTTTGGTGCCAGCTAGCTCCTCAAGGTTTTGGAACTTCAGATACTGTTCGACGAACTCTTTCACGGCGAACGCTTTGGTTGTGTCGTAGTTGATGCAGAGAAATCCTATAACCCCACCAGCTTCGTCCCTTATGAACACCGTGGTGGATCGAAGTTTTCTTCCATCGTTGGTCCTCGTCATGTAGTTCGCAACGTAGTCAACGTTTTTGAACCTGGGTGATCTCAGCAGATAAAGACCGAAGTCCGTGAGTGGAGAGCCGATGGTCCTTCCGGTCACGTGGCCGTTCTCTATGGCAACAACGGAACGTTCTGGATCGGAAACATCGTGCAAGACCACTTCACAGTCTGGTCCCAAAGTTTCAGCGAGCGCCTTGACCATTGGAACGAAAGCCTTGAGAATCGGATGCAACCTTTTCATTCTACATCCCTCCCTATTATACAACTCATTGATATAGTATACAAATTTTTGTTGTACGAGATACAACAAATTATTTGAAGCACCCACGAGATCTTTCATGATATTTAAACACATTCGGCCATATTCTGTGAAGAAGGGATCAAAACGGCCAAAAACTGCGATAATTATCTTGGGAGGTGCTGTGGTGCGAAGCGAACTCTACAGGTTCAAGTACGAATCTCTCTGCAAAGCCGTCAAACCCATACTGGAGAGAAAGGGTTTTGAAGTGTACATCGTCGAGGACGAAAAACAAGTTTTGGAGCTGGTGGAAAGGATGATTCCAGCCAACTCAGTTGTGAGTTCGGGAGGCTCTGTAACACTGGTCGAAACGGGCGTGTTGGATCTTCTCAGGTCTGGAAAGTACGTCTTTCTGGACAGGTACAAGGCATCCGATAGAAGGGCCGTTGAGCTTGAAGCGTTCAAAGCGGATTACTATCTGTGCAGCGCCAACGCCATCACGATGGACGGAGAACTGGTGTTCATGGACGGTTGGGGTAACAGGGTCGCAGCGGTAACATACGGTCCGAAGAACGTGATACTGATCGTCAGCGCGAACAAGATTGTCGAAAATTTGGATGCTGCAAGAGAAAGGATCAGATACATCTCGCCCATGAACGCGAAGAGACTGTCTCTGTCCACACCGTGCGCGGTGACTGGTGTTTGCCAAGACTGCGATTCACCGCAGAGAATTTGCAGGCACTATCACATCATCAACGATTCGAGGAACCAGCCCGGCAGGATAAAGATCATTTTAACGATCAAGGAATTTGGGCTGTGAGGGATAAAGATGGAAAAAAGATGGCTTGCAATGTTTGAAAAGCTCGTCAACATAGACACGGGCTTCGATCTGGACAGTTCAACGAAACTCGAAAGGACTCAATTTGTAGTGGATTTTCTTGAAAACCTCGGCTTTGAGCTCCACAGAGAAAGGGCCGCACACGTGGCTTTGAAGGGTGAAGCACCGTATCTGACGCTCATAGGACATCTCGACACGGTGTTCAAGGAAGGCGAAACAACTCGAAGACCGTTCAAGTTGGAGGGTAACTTCGTTAAGGGACCAGGCGTTGCTGACATGAAGGGCGGAGTCGTGGTGCTTCTCGCCGTGGTTGAAGAAGCGATCAAGAAAGGTTTGGACGGTCTGTGCGTCATCCTCAACGTCGATGAAGAACTGGGTTCAAAAGAGAGTAGAGAGACCTTCGAAAAGTACGCGAGACAAAGTTCATGTTGTCTCTCTTTTGAGCCAGGAGGAGTTCACGGTGAGATAGTTGCTTCGAGGAAAGGCATCGCATCGCTCGACATTCAAGTGAAAGGTTT
>JAPYWY010000095.1 GCA_028276125.1 Pseudothermotoga sp. | reverse complement strand
CAGATCACCTTTGCCAAGCTCAATTGCCTTGCTTGCAAGTGCTCTGATAGGCTTGGAGATGGATGAAGCAACGAAGAATATGAGCACGGCTGCCACGGCTATCAAAACTGCAAAGAGCGTTAAGACTATTATGGAAAGCTGGTTAACCTGTGCAAGTACTTGTTTTTCTGGAACGCTCACTCCAAAGGACCAACCTTTTGCCGTATGTATTGGTGTATAAAAGACGTAATCGACTTCACCGTCTGGTTTTGTGATCTTACCGTAGCCACTCTGACCGGCAAGCATCTTCTTCGCTATTTCTTCCAATCCTTTGTAGCCCTCTTTGGAAGCTTCTGTGATTTTCAATTTCATCAGCAAGTCTTTGTTTGGATGTGCCAGAATCAAACCAGTTGAATCTACAACCCAGCCATATCCAGCTTTGCCTATTTTGATTTCTGCGGCAATCTTGCTTATCGTGTCCAGCAACACCGTTGCACCGAAGAGACCTATGGTTTTGTTGTTCTCATCTTTCACCGCAGCTGCAACAACGAATATGTTCTTACCCGTTGCCCTCGAAACCAGCGCATCGCTTATCGCAACGTCTTGTCCTTGTTTCATGATCTGAACGAAATAGCCTCTGTCGGCAACTTGTGCAACACTTCCCAACGTGGTTGGAGCAGTGCCGTCTGGATAAGCAATGAAAGCCATCTCGATGTAAGGTTTGTTCTTCAAACGAGGTGGTAGGTAGTTTTTCATCAGATCATCCCAGTTGCCAGTTTTCAAAGCGTTCACAACTGCATTCGTACCGGCAAGCCATTGCACTTCTTTGACGATTCCATTCAGCCATTCGTCGACTATATTGGAAGCTTTAGTTGACACTTCGAGCGCCATCTCCTCAACAGTCGAGCTGAAGGATGTCTTAACTTGAAAATAGGTCAACAACGCCATGGCTGCCACGACTGCCACCACGGGGATGAGTATCAAAACCAACATCTTTCCTCTGAGCGATCTCATACTCTACGCCTCCTTCGAATTAACATAAAATTATATGACGTTTAGCTCGTTAAATTATATGACGTTTAGCTCGTTCAGTCAAGTATTAAGATACCGTTTTGCTGTTACAAAAATCATTTCGATTTTTCAAAACCGCGAACAATTCTGAAGCTTACAGTCAAAACTTCAAATCATCTTGAATCTCAACGATAAATCAAGACAGCTTTGTACTTTCGAATCAAGTGTGGTAGAATAAATCATCCAGTTCCACTGAGGGGGCGATTGGGATGAAGAGGCTGATCTTGGTACTGGCGGTGCTCATGGTCGCATCGATCTTCGTGTCGCAACAGCAGGTGAACCTGCTGAACTATGAGCTCATAACTTACAAAGTGACCACGGAAAGCAGAACGGCTTTCGTCTCACTCCAGTTCAACCCCATGAAGGATGGCAAGTATCAAGCTGTCTACACGGTCAGCTTCACTGTTGAGGGCGAACTCGACTACGAAGCTTTCGCCGTGCCGTACATGTATCTGATGATAGCCTACGTTTACAATCCAGCCTTCTTGCCGTTCTTCCAAATGATCGATCTGGACAACCCATCGTCGGTCAATCTCTACGGTGTGAAGATCATCTACGAGAAGGACGAGAAGGTCGGTAAGTACACGGGCAGGCGTTTCAGTTACTACGCAAATGATCAAAAACTTTTCAGTTGGGTGGTAGCGAAGCAGATAGAACTACCCATCAAGTTCGAAATACCAGAACAAGGATACGTGGCTGAGCTGGTGGAGTTCCGAAAGAGATGAACGGCCCATCTTAACTGAATGAGTCCTCGGTCGATCGGTGAGCTGAGATCCGGGAGGTAAGGTGTGAAGAAGCGAGAGAAGTTTCTGAACCGCATCAAAATCTTGCTTAAGCTGTTTGTGCTACTCGTCAGCGCCTCTCTTGGCTTTTCGATCTTTCTTTTCGTCGTGCTTTTGTTCAATCTCCCTTACATTCGCCGTGCAGTTTTCGGAAAGCTGCCGTTCGAAACAGAGAAAAAGCCTTGGTCGAAAGTTGTGACCTTCGAATACATGAAGGATTTGTGGGTCGACATCTTCTATCCCCGCGGCGAACCGAGAGGAGTTGTCTTGTTCGCCCACGGTGGTGGCTGGATCAGCGGGTATCGAAGACAACCCAACAACCTCTCTTGGTACAGGTTCTTGGTTTCAAGAGGGTTCATCGTTGCTGCGATAGACTATTCCCGAGGTTACAGGGCGAAGATCGACCAGCTCATCGAAGAGCTCAGTCGAGCCTTGGTCTTCCTCGATGAGAACAGGGACATGTTGAACCTTCCAAAATCTCGCATCTCGCTCATGGGGCTCTCTGCCGGAGGACATCTGGCGTTGCTCACGGCAGCTAAGATGTACAGGCTCGTCAAGAGTGTGGTTGCGTACTACGCACCGTGCGATTTGAAGGACATCTTGGAATCACCATCGTTGTTCGCGAAGATCGCGTTACTCACCACGCTGAAGAGGTTCCCCTCAAGATCGAGCGAGGCGCTTGCGAAGTATTCCCCCGTCAACGTCGTTCACAAGTTCATGCCTTTGGTGCTTTTGGTCCACGGAAAGAAGGATTCCGTTGTCCCCTACGATTCCTCAGTGAAGCTCTACAGGAAGCTCAAACGGCTTGGTTGTCGAGTCGTGTTGCTGACACATCATGAAGCTGACCATGGTTTTGAGTTCGTCTTGAAGGATGAAAAGACCAAAGAAATCTTACAGAAGACGGTAGAATTTCTTTTGGAAGGTGGTTAGAACGAACGTCTCGTTCGAATATCGAAGAAGACCCATCGACTTCACCCTCGGTTACATATTCAAGGCCAAAAAGTTCAGAGCCTCTCTGCTGAGGTTCCACACCCTTTACGAAAAGCCCGTGAAGGGCGCCGAGCTGGTCGAAACGTTTCTGTTCGAGCCGAAAGAAACTGCCGTGGGAAATCTGTTCGTCCTACATGGCCTCGGTTCGACCAACGTTCCCTTTTTGCTCTGGATGGCAACACACCTGGCCAACGCGGGTGTTCGCGTGTTCATGCCCATACTGCCGGGGAACTTCACGCGCGTCGCACATGGATCCACCAGTGGAAAAGACTTCTTCGACACGAACGTCGAGCGTGCCGCAAAGTTCTGGGAACAGTCCGTGGTGGATGTTCTCAGCGTGGTCGATTGGGCGAAGCAACAAAATCTATGGCTTTCTAAAACGCACTTGTTCGGTTTCTGCCTCGGAGGCATGGTCGCAGTTCTGTTGAACGCGGTGAGCGACGATTTTGAAAAAACAACCCTGATGACCGTTGGCGGTGAAATGGCAACACTGCTCTGGAACTCTCCAACTCTGGCTTTCTTTCGTAGGGACAGAAAGCTTCTGAACGGTGCACCGTACGGTGTGGGACAGAAAGAAGCCTTTCTGAAGACCTTCGAGGAGGATATCAAAAAGCTCTCACAGTTCGAAACCGTTGAACAAATGCAACGATCGGACATTCACCCCTACTTGAAACTCGATCCGCTCGCCTATGCAAGGTTCGCCAAGAAAGAAAGGATAATCTTCATAGAAGCTCTCTTCGACAGGGCACTTCCGAAGAGGAGCAGAAAGCTTCTTTGGGAAGCGCTTGGAAAGCCCAAACGTTACGTGATACCTTCTGGTCACGTCACATGGCTTCCCTTCCAGTACGCCGTGTGCAAGTTCATCTTGAGGAACATGGGCGTGAGGGAACTGAGAAGGCAACTCGAACTGCTCAGGAGGGTTGAACTGGAAGAAAAGAAATGAGAGTGAGCGGTGCCGAACTCGAAAGAAGGATAGAGAAACTGTACGAGATCTTGGAAAATTGCACGCTCTGTCCGAGAAATTGCAAGGTGAACAGGTTCGTCTCAAAGAACGGTGCATGTAGGACAGGCATCAAACCCATCGTTTCCAGTTTCGGGCCACACTTTGGTGAAGAGAGCTTTCTCGTGGGAAACAATGGTTCTGGAACGATATTTTTCAGCAACTGCAACCTCAACTGCGTTTTCTGCCAGAACTGGGAGATCAGTCAAATGGGCGTGGGTGAAGAGATAGATGTGGAAGAACTTTCAAAGATCATGCTCAAACTGCAAAAGATGGGGTGTGAAAACATCAACTTGGTCAGCCCAACACACCAAGTGCCGATGATAGTCGATGCCGTGTCTCGAGCTTGGCAGAAAGGTTTGAAGCTTCCCATCGTCTACAACTGTGGCGGTTACGAATCGATCGAGACACTGAAATTTCTGGAAGGTATCGTGGACATCTACATGCCCGACTTCAAGTACGGAGACGACGAAAAGGCGTTGAAATATTCCAAGGTTCCAAACTATACCAGCGTCGTCAAGCGTGCGCTCGAAGAGATGTACAGACAAGTCGGACCTCTGAATATCGAGAGCGGAGTGGCCACACGGGGTGTCTTCGTGAGACACTTGATCATGCCGAACGATGCGTCTTCGAGTGAGAAGGTACTACAGCTCATCGCCTCCGTCTCTTTGGACATTCCAGTGAACATCATGACACAGTACTATCCTGCTTTCAAAGCGCACCAATACGCGGAATTGAACAGGCGCATCACTCGAGAAGAGTTCATAAAAGTTGTCGAAAAAGCCAAAACACTCGGTTTGAAAATCGTCAGCTGACGCGCTTCAAAAATTCGTTCTTCAAGAGTAAATCGATCACATCCTGAGTTGTCTTCACATCCACGTTCAAATACGTCGAAGCGAATGTGACCGTGGCGTCATAATCTTGGGTGTACCTCGCGGCGAGCTGTATCACTTCTCCGAGGTTGACGATCTCTCGCTTTTCAGAGAGCTCACCAGCCTTGTCGAACCATTCGTAACCCAAAGGACCCTCTTCCGACGGAACTATGTGTGTTCTTGGTTTCACAGGTTCGATCCTTTCCCCATGTGCTCTCTTCACAACACTTTCTATGATATCGCTCCCAGGCTTTGCGGTTATTTTTTTCAAGAAACTCCTCATCCTTCCAAGCGCCTGTTCGACGATGTAATCTGGCACCGCGTGCGCGAGTTCTATAGTTCTCAACACCGCCTTGCCAACCCATTCGAACACCACAGGATCACACTTGTCTGGGGTGTCTTCGCTGGTGTGGTAGTACCTGTCTGGCCACTGACCGAGGAAAGGCGAAGGAACAGCGTAGTTTTCGAACACCGAATGGTCCGAACCGGATTTGAACGTGCTTCGGTAGAATCTTCTGCTGAACGAATCGGAACTGGTGGGTGCGAAAACCATCATGGAATCATAGAGAAGTTCATCGTAGATCGTGTTCAGTAACGGCGGAGTTTCGTGCAGCATCATGGTGGAACCTGTCTTTTGTTGATCTTCTCCCACCATGTCCAGATTGATCACGAACTCGTAATCGTTGTATCCAGATGCGTAGGGAAGACTCCCGTAAAATTCCGGAAGCAGTATCACATCCACACTGAAACCTAAGGTTTTCTGCCTCAGTTCCCTACAAAGATGGAGTGCGAGCGCAGAACCTGAGGCGTTGTCGTTCGCCCCCGGGCTTGGATGGCAAAGGTGTGCAACGATGCCGACTCTCTTTTTCATAGCGCCTTCGAAGCGCACTCTCAGAACCTGCACCGTACCAACGTTCAACGACGCATCCACGAACAACCTCACTTTGAAGTTCCTGTTGGCCAAGCTCTTCAGAAACTCGTACTGTCTGTAGGTGAGTGAAAAGCCGAAACTGTTGTGTTGACTCGCCTTGAGTGTGTGCGGAAGTGAAAGGTAGTTCACCGTGTCTGGCATCTGGCTCGGTGTTCTTCCGATCGATGCATCCTGCGCCCTCATGAAGTAAACCAACAAACACTTCGCGCCTCGCTCTTCTACGAACTGCTTGAACGCCTTGGACGGGTTCATCTGCACCAAGACGGCTTTGTCCTTAAAATCTCCCGTGTACGTTTCGTCGACCAGCTCGAGAGTCTTCCAACCGTACGTCGAATGACTCCCGAAGAGTACGGAGGTCTTACAATTCTTGAAACTGTTCAAGAACGTCCTCGGTCTTTCGAGCCAGAGCTCTGCATCCCTCACGTTCCAAACCATCGTCGAATCGAAGTTACCGTAGCGAACCCCACCCGTCGGGTACTCGATCGTTTCTATCTGTCGTTCTTCTATCCCCCAAGACAGCAAAAGCTCCTTCAGTCTCTCGAGTAGAAGCTTGTATTCGTCGCTACCCCTCGCCCTGTGGAATTGGCTTATAAGCCTCACCGTGTCGATGACCTCTTGCCCATCCATCCTCACACCCTCCCACAAAAATTCTAAGAGCGAACGAACGTGATCCGAAAGATTAGAGTTTTCTTAAAAACCACAACAAACATCTTTCATGAGGGGACAATAGAAATGGAAACACAAAACTATAGGAG
>JAPYWY010000094.1 GCA_028276125.1 Pseudothermotoga sp. | reverse complement strand
TCGAGTATTATTCGCCGTGCTATCCTCGTGGTTCGCTCCATCAAGCATGGAGCAGTTACGCGTTCGCGGTGGTATCACAGATAAAATGATGAAACGGAGGTGTTAAAGATGGTGGAAAAATGGAACCACTTTCCCGTCTACATGTGGGCAGGACCGGGAACGATCAGGATAAACAAGGTGAAGTTCCCAGCGACTCCAATCGATGAAAAAGTCCACATGGAGGGTGGATTGAGGATCGGTGCGAAGAGATTGAGACAGATGGGCTACAACTGGGCTTATTGCACCTACAACTGGGGCTTTCCACCTGAGATCGAGCACGAAGATCACGAGTATTTCAAGCGCACAGTGCAGGAGTACCACGAAGAGGGATTGAAGGTCTTTGGTTATGTTCAGTTCTCCAACACGGTCTTCGACGGTTCCTATCTCACCAAGAGATGGTACGCGATCGACCAGTTCGGAAACAAGATCAACTACTACTCGGGGCGTTACTTGACCTGTCCGACTGACGAAGAGTGGAGAGAGCATCTTGCCAGCATCGTCAAAGGCATAGTGGGTAGCGGTGCAGACGGAGTCTTCTTCGACAACGTCTTCGGTTCTTGGTTCGGCTTCAGACCCTGCTACTGCGACAGATGTCAAAAACAGTTCAAGGAATTTGCGAAGTCCCTTGGCTTCAACGTGCGTGGTATTCCAGAGTATCTGTCGGAGAACGAAGAATCGAGAGCTTATTTGATCTGGAGAAGGAAAGTTCTCTGGGACACCATAGACCAACTCTCCAAGCTCGCCAAGTCCATGAAATCGAACGTGGTGGTCTCTTCGAACTCCTTCGAAGCATGCCTGAGCAAGCTCGCGATCATCGCGGGAGTGGATCTGAGAAACGCCTTCGAAATTCAAGACTGGGTCATGATCGAAAATCACCAGCTGCCGAGGAAGTTCAAAGGTCTTCAGATCTTCAACACCATGACCTACAGGATCGCCCACGCTCACAGCAAGGGAAAACCTGTCACTTCGGTTCCGTACATGTTTGGCATCGGTGCGGATGCAGTTTATCCCATCAGGAACTATCTACAGGCCATGGCCGAAGCCTACGCCAACGATTCCGTCATGGTCTTGAAGGGTACCGAGTACTTCCACGAGGGAAAATGGACGCTCATCACCGACGAGAAATTCGAAGGGGTGCGAAAACAGATAGCAGATTACCACGACTGGTTCAAGGGTGAAAACGGCGTTTGGAAAGATTGCTACGGAAAGAGAGCCACAAAGATCGCAATCTTTCATCCCTACGACTCGCTCACCTTCCATTGGGAAAGAACGTACCTTCCATTCTTCGCCGCGCAACACGAACTGATCAAGAATCGAATCGACTACAAGGTGGTTTGGGACGACTTCGAGGATGTCGAAGTCTTGCTCGTACCGCCGATCTTCGAAAAGGGTGAGATGGAAAAGATCAAAAGCTTCGAAGGAAAGAAGATCTTCCTTGGATATTCACCATTCGAGAACGAAAAGATCGTTTGGAAAGAAATCTACGCAAGGCTCGCGCAGCTTCACAAGCCAGAAGAGCAACTCTATCTCGAACAGATCCTTTCACTGCTGAACTTCTCCGCCTACTTCAACGATCCAAGCTGGAGAAAAAGGATGGAAAAGGCGAACTTTCTGTTCTTCAACTATCTGAACTACTGCTACGTCTTCACACACCCGTTCGACGGGCAGGAGTTGATCGAGTTGGTGAAACCTCACCAACCTTGGACTGTCGAAGCGGACGGCTTTCTCATCACGAGTAGCTTCCAAATAGGCAACACTTTGAAGATCCATCTGGTGAACCTTGAAGATAGGCAAGTCAACGTGAATCTGGTCTTTCCAAAGGGTTGGCATGTTGAAAGGATCGACAACTACGAGTACGACAGCGCCTTCGTGCACAGGATTTACACGGTGAGATTCTAACGAGTGAACAGCGACTAGGTGAACGTCGGCGAGATCGGTGTGGGGCAGAGCTCAACTGAGCTTGTGTGCTGTCTCTTGCTCAGCATCTTTCTTGGCGAAGTTCTTGATCAGTATCGGTTGAGAAAAGAGTGTGAAGGCGACTCCAAAGCCGATGCCGAGTATGAGCAAGAGCGAAACATTTCTAAAGAGTGCAAGCTTCGAAAACATGAGCACCGAGAAACCACCGATCAAACCCAAGCCGTTCGCGAGCACGGGCATCGAGATGTTCTCGATCGAGAGGAACACGTCTTTGGTTCTTCTCATGTCGTGCGCGAGGTGGATCGAGTAGTCGACCACTAAACCTACAAGGATGCTGGCGACGATCGATGTGGCGACGTCGAGTTTCAAGTTGAAGATGGCCATGAAGAAGAAGTTCGAAACGGCCGTCAACACGACCGGCACGACGATCAGCAGCGACAAGGGAACGTTCCTGAACGCGAATAGAACTGAACCGAAGATCAAGAGGAGCGAGACCGTGAGGCTCTGAGCTTGACTCGCAACGATCCTCGAGTTGATCTGATCGACCACGAACGCCGCACTCGCAACAGTGAAGGCGTACTCTGGATAGTCTTCGAGCACTTTTTTGAGTCTGCCTTTCAGTTCCCCCGCCCTCTTGTAACCTTCCTCCGTGAGGTTCACCACGATCCTGATCGTTCGTCCGTCGGCAACGAAGTGATGGATCGCCGGTTGAAAGCGCGACATGAGCACCAAGCTGGGTATCGGATAGGCCGTGGGGAACTGAACGGAAGAGACGCCGTCGATTCGACGCAGATCTTCGACGAGTCTGGCTATCCGTTCTGAATCTTTCACCGTGAAGATGTTCTGCTTCTCAACCATAACGTACACAGGCTCTCGGTAAGAGAACTCCTTCGAAAGAACTGCCATCGCTTGTCCCACAACGCTACTCTGTGAAAAGTAGCTGGCTTGGTCCATTCCGACTTCTATTCGAGGTATAAAAAGAAACGTCAGAGCGACGAGCACGAACGAGAAAACGAGCACGATCCGTCCCAATCTCTCACTTCTGAGCTTCAACAGTAGTGTTCCGCGCTTGATTGGTTTTTCGCTTCGAAGCAGTTCGTAACCCGAGCTGAACAAAATGAGAAAAACGAGAGCAAGACCCGAGCAGACCATCAATCCGAGGTGTCTGAATGCCGTTATTTCGACGAAGAGGAACGAGAGGAATCCAACGCACGTAGTGAACATGGAGAAGAAGATGGGAGTGAACATCTCTTTTCTTACTCTTTCTTTGAACCTCACCACGCCGTTGTAGAAATGAAGCCCGTAGGCAGAACCTATGATGATCAAAAAACTCACGCACATTACACTCATCGTGTTCAGTTCCACACCGAGCAAACTCACCACACCGTACACGATCACGTTTGCAAGGACCGGAATCAAGAGAGAGACGAGACTCGCCCTCAAAGATCGAGTTTGAAGATAGAAAATGAAGAGTATCACCAAAAAGATGATCGCAGGATAAACGAAGACCTGACGTATGATCTCCCTGAACAGATGTTTGTTTATGATGAGCTGGCCGAACGGTAGGGCTTTCAGATCACGAAAATCACTCAGAATCTTCTCTATCTCTTGCAAAGCTTTGTCTTCGTCACAGTTCACACTCAAGGTGCAGTACAAGAGCGAATACTTCCCATCCTTGGAAACGAAGGAACTCGCCTCTGGATCTTCAAGGATTGCTCGATCCAAAGTCGAACCATCGAAGTAAGGCTTTCTGAAGGTGTAGTTGACGACGCTCAGCACGTTCTTGACGTATGGAAGATTTGAGAGCTGGTTTTGAAGTTCAACGAGCCTGAGCAAGACTTGGGGCGAGAAGAAACCATCAGGATGGTGTAAAACTACCACGAACTGAGAGCCGTCGTTGAACTTCTGTACAATTCTGAAGAACGATCTGAGCTCTTCGTTGTCTATCTGTTCAACACTAACCCCAGATCTGTAACCGGGAAGGAAAACAAAGTAACTGGCGTTGATGCGCGCCTTGAAATAGATGATCACAGCGAAGATCGCACAAACGATCAAAAACAGGATCGTGAACTTGTATTTTTTGAGCCACATAGATTTTATTTTTATCACCTCACCATGAGCGCTTGAACTTGATTTTTTCCCAAAGTTCCTTTGCAAGTTGCGGAGAACGTTCATTTATACTGCTCAGAAAATCAAGCAAGGCGGCACTGTCAAGTTTGGATGCAATTTCAACCAGCGCATCAACGCTCAGAGTCCCTTCGTTCAACCACTGTATGATCCTGTTCACGTCGAGCGTCAGGGAAGGCAGCGTCGTTTTCGTAGACAGACTCGCTTGCACCCTCCAGTTCGGCATCTTACCCACATAGCTGTAGTTCGACAGCAACTGCGACCAGATCGGAGCAGCATGAACACCACCTGTTAGATTCGTTCCGTCCACGGCAACCGCCATGAGAAAAGTTTGATCTCCCCCGACGAACCAAGCCGTCTTCAAAGAGGTTCCAGTCTTACCAGCCACGGGCACTCTCTGTCTTGCACGCACGCCCGTTCCCCTCTCGACGACCTCCCTCATAACGTTCAACAAGACCATCGAGGCTTCCGGGGGGCTGAGCCTTCTTGCCTTCACAACGTTCAGCACCTTTGGCGAAGCTTCGTATATCGTTCTTCCATTCACATCCTCGATACGCTTCACGATGTAAGGCTGCAAAACCACACCACCGTTGAAGATTGCAGAATACGCTTTCAAGACCTCCTCTGGGGCCATTTCGAGAGTTCCCAGTGCGATCGTCATATCTTCAGGATAATAACCTGCGATCTTCAGCTCGTTCTTGAGAAATTCCACCACCTTTTCCCTTCCAAGCTGCATGAACAGATTCACCGAAGGTATGTTCAGCGAATCCACTAACGCCTGTCTCATTGTGACGATCCCACGATAACTCTTGTCGAAATTTTCAGGTGTCCAGTCCCCGATCTTCAACGGCAGATCCATCAACTCGCTGTCGATCGACCAACCTTCCAAGATCGCCAGATAATAATAGAAGGGCTTTATCGCAGAGCCGAGCAGTCTGCTTCCCTCAGGATAAGTCAAACCCACACCTTTGTACAAAAGCACCGCTCCGGAGAGCGGATCGATCGCCTCGGCGATGACGGTGCGTGGCAAGTTCGACGCAGCCTGGGAGAGGTTCCTGTCCAAAGTCGTGTGAATCTTGTAGCCTTGTCTCAACTCGTCCAGACCGTAACCGAGTCTTTGAAGTTCTCTGACAACCCTCCAGAATATCTCCTCGTCCATGTCTATTCTGACCTTGCGCGTGTAGTTCATGCTCTCGAGCTCTTCCAAGGCCTTCTTGTGCACGGAGCCGTTTATGTAACCTTCATCGAGCAGGGCGTTCAAAACCGTCCTCGCCTTGCGCTTGGAAATTTGCCAATCTTTCAAGGGGTTGAAGTTCTCTGGAGATCTCACGATGCCAACCAAGATGGCCGCTTCGTTCAACGTCACGTCACTCAATTCCTTACCGAAGTAGTACCGTGAGGCGCTGGCAAAGCCATAGAGACCGTTGCCCATGTAGACGGAGTTTATGTACATCTGCAGGATTTCTTCCTTGGTTCTGTGTCTTTCGAGCCAGAACGCGATGAACATCTCCTTCAGCTTTCTTTGCCAAGTCATGGACGGCGTCAGATACAGCGTGCGGGCCAGCTGCTGAGTGATCGTGCTACCACCTTCGTTGATCGACATCGTGCTGATGTTCCTCACGATCGCTCGTGCAATACCGATGGGATCCACACCCGGATGATGGTAGAAACGCTTGTCTTCAGAGACCAACAGGGCGTTCAGAAAGTAAGGGGGTACATCTTCGAGCTTGACCCAGAAAGATCTGGGAAGTGACATGGGAGTACCGTCCGAATACATGAGCAGCAGGCCGGTGGGTATCTTCGATTCGGGTGAATCGAGATCTTTTGTGAAATCGACGTAGAGATAAAAAAGCACAGAAACACTCAGTAGAAAACCACACAGAAAGCCTATGAGCTTCCAGCGCATCTTTCACCACTCTCGAGCGCGAGCAGATTCTTTTTCCATTCAAGTCCTGAGCTGAAACCTCCCAGCGAATCCTTGCCCACCACCCTGTGGCAGGGAAAGTAGAGAGGCAAAGGGTTTCTTTTCAAAGCCTGACCCAACGCCCTGGGTGAAGTGCCAAGTTTCTTCGCAAGCTCTCCGTAGCTGATCGTTGAACCGTAAGGTATGCCCCTCAAAGCTTGCCAGACTCGCAGTTGAAACTCTGTAGCACGAACCTCCACAGGAAAGTCGAGCTGTTTTCTTGTTCCTCTGAAGTACTCTTCCAACTGTCGAAAGACTTCTGGATTCAATTCAGCACCATTGCACCTTTGTCCAAGTTCTATCCCATAAACCCTGCCGTTTTTCATCCTCACACACATCGGTCCAAAGATCGATTCGTAGGTGAAACTTTCCACAAAAACCCTCCTCAATCCTTCCCGCACGATGATAACACGAAC
>JAPYWY010000093.1 GCA_028276125.1 Pseudothermotoga sp. | reverse complement strand
CTATCAGAGCCACATCGAATCCGTAGTGCAATAACACCGATCCAACGTACAACAATCCGACAGGTTTGAGCCAAAAATCGTACGCCGCGAAGTCACATATCCAAGGATTTATCAGGACGATCTTCTTCTTGTTTGCCAGAATTTGAACATCCCCCTCAACGTCAAATCGGGATCGAGGTAATCGTGCTCCACCAGCTTCTCCAAAACCTTGCTCTGACCACCCGTGAGGAACACCGTTGGAGGTGTATCGTAGATAGTCTTCATCTCCTTGATCAGACCGTTCAGCGCACATGCAGTGCCTTTCACTATACCTATCCTGATGTTCTCGGACGTGTCTTTACCTACACAGTTCGTTGGTACGTGGAGATCAACTTGGGGGAGTTTCGCAGTCTTTTCGAACAAACTGTAGACTGCCGTCATCAAACCCGGCATTATCACTCCGCCTTCGTAGTTTCCATCTTTCACCACATCTATCGTGATCGCAGTTCCAGCGTCTATCACCAACGCGTTGGGATGATCGAACGCAACGGCAAAGACGTTCGCCACCCTATCCGCGCCTATCTCGGAAGGATTCTTCACGTTCCATTTCACCATCGATGAGTTCACTGCTTCCACCCACGTACACTCGATGCCGAAGTACTTCTCAACCAGTCTCTGAAAAACGTAATTCAGAGACGGTACGACCGAAGCGATCACGGCACCTTCGACGTCTGGGATCTTCCCAAGCTGTCTCTCGAACAGAACCGATGCGACGGCGAATATTTCGTCCTCCGTTCCCGATCGTTGCGTGGAGAACCTCCACTTGTGGAACCTCGCACCATCTTTGGTAACCCCCAACACGATTTGGGTGTTTCCAATGTCGAACAGGATGACCATTGCTCCACCTCCAAAGGTATAATAAACCTCGAGAGGAGGTGCCTCAAAATACATCCGTCAGTCTTGATCAACTCGGCGTGTGTGCTCGCAGGTTCTTCGTTGGGCATGGCTCTGGGTAAAGCGATCTCCGAAAGGTTCAAGAAGGTCCTCTTCCAGGCTGTGGGTCTGACCACGGTTGGCGTCGGAATCAAGATGACGCTCGATACCTCGAACTTCATAATTGTTCTGCTCGCACTCGCCTTCGGTGCAATCGTCGGCGAAATCCTCGACATAGAAGAGAAACTCTCGAGGGTTGGTAAGTTCTCGAACGACTCGACCAGGTTCGCCAAGGGTTTCGTGGCTGCGACGACACTGTTCCTCGTTGGTCCCATGACTATCGTTGGTTCGATAAGGGCTGGTCTGTTGAACGACGGCACATTGATCTATGTGAAATCGGTGCTGGATTTCATATCATCGATAGTGCTGGCCTCGCTCTACGGTGTTGGCGTGCTTCTCACGAGCGTTGTCGTTTTGTTGGTCCAGGGTGGTGTGGTCTCTTTGGCATCACAGCTGTCGTTTTTGACACAGCAAACTTATCTTGCGAACTTCACCGGCGCTGGTGGACTCATCGTCCTCGCCATCGGCTTGAGGTTGCTGGAGCTTAAGGACATCAAGGTGGGTAACTTGCTACCTGCTTTGATTTTCGCTCCCATCATGGACTACGTCGCAACGCTCTTCAGATGAGAGGAGGAAACACATGAAAAAGTGGGAAGAAGCAATGTTGCACGTTGGCATAGTCGTGATCGCACTTTTGGCGAACAGGAGAATCACCTACGAGTTCAGCGTGCCAAAATACGCTTTTATCAGTCTCTTTGCATTGTTGATCATGGTATCACTGTTGTTCGAATGGTCCAAGAGAAACAAGTTCGAATTGAGCGTGCATCTATCCTTCGCGAACCTGCTTTGGTTCATCTTCGCTGCATGTGCCTTGCTCTCCATGGTGTACGTCTTTCAGAACAACCGCTACTACTTCAGATATTCCATCGACATAGCGCTTTACACTCTTCTCACGGCCTTCATGGCGCTTTACTTCTCGAACAGAGTCAGCTCGAGGGATGTTGTAACGAGACTCTTGCTCACGTTCTTGGCGACAGGAATGGTCGTGGCAATAGATGGTCTGCTCAACTTTTACACCGGAACGAGTATCTTCTTCGGAAGCATCGGAACACCTTTCGACAGAACCACGATAAGATCAAGCGTTGGGAACGTCATCTTCGTAACGAACTATCTTGGAATGTTGTTGCCCGTGAGTGTCTATTTCATCATTTCAAACAACTGCGGTTGGAAGAACGCCAAGAAGAAAGAGTACGTGATGGTCAAGATCTTTTCTCTGGTTTACTTCCTTCTGGCGTTGATCGTGATCGCCATAGGCCAAACCAGGTCAGAATACATAGCGCTCGCGATCATGGTCTCTCTGTTCGCTTTCTTTCATCTCATCTATCGTAAGAACAAAGAAAGAGAAGAGCCACCTTTTGGTGAACAGGTGAAACGTTTCAACAGGATTATCTTCGCTCTGCTCGTGGTCCTGTCGATCGTTGTGCTGATCGTTTACAACACGGACAATCCGCTGACGAGACAAGGGGAAGTTTCACTCTTCGGGAGGTTCGCACCTCAGGTTTTCGTATCGAACGCGGAAGAAAGGCTCTTAGCATGGCTTTCTTCCGTCGAGCAGTGGAAAAACAGTAAGTGGATAGGTACAGGTATAGGCACTTATCAGATCTTTGCGATCGAAGAGCTGGCAAAGGTGATGGAGAAGCATCCTCGATTCCTTTACGTATGGAACAACTTCAAGCGTACGCACAACGATTATTTCCAGGTGTTGGGTGAAATGGGCATACTCGGTTTTGTCACGCTTTTGGTTTTAGCCGTATTGCTCGGTGTGTACGCCCTGAACCGCTTCAAGAAATTGAAGAGCCTTGAGGACTTTCTTTTGTTCTTGGCCATGAGTGTGGGCTTTGTAGGGTTCATGGTTCAAAGCTTTTTCAGTTTCCCAGGCCATCTTTTGCCCAACGCACTGCTCGCGATCTTCTACGCCGCAGTCGCGACGGGAATCCATTTCAATCCTGTTGAGAACGGATTTTTGTCATGGAGGATCAACCTACGTGGTTTCAAGCTCGCTGTGGCCTTGGTTGCAGTTTTGTTCACAGTTTTGTCGACCACCTATCTGAAGTGGAACTACTTCGTTTCTGAAGTCTACTTCAAGAGTGGGAACAACTCGTACAGCTTCCTCGCCAGTCTGGATGGTGAGAAAAACAGATTGGAGCAGCTTGAAAAAACGCTCTTGACGAAGTTGGAGGAGCTCGAGAACCTCTCTGGCCCGTTCGTCAACTTGAGACCTGAGAACTTCAAAGTCGAGAATCTCGATCCTGTAGAGGTGGAAAAGAGGAGAATAAGTCAGATCGTTTCAATAAGAACCGGCCTTGCCAACGATCTTGAAAAGGTGAGAAACGGCCTGAAGGAGATACAGCGACTGCAACAGCAGCATTCGAAGCTGGCCAGGGAAAACCTCTTGAAGTCCGTCAGGATGAACCACACGTACGGAAAATCACACTTCTATCTTGCTTCTCTGGCACTGAGGGGAGAAAGAATCAGTGGACTTACGAATGCTCTGAAAGATGGAAAAACGTCGGTTCTGACTCAGAACTACGATGATTATCAAAGCGTCATCGCACCTCAATTCAAGACCTCAGATCTACTTTTTTTGATGGATCTGAAGAAGTCCAATCCCAATTCGATCGATGAGAACACCATAGCGTATCTTCAGGCAATGATCGATTCCTGTGCGCTGTTCAAAACATCTTTGCTGAGCTTCAACGAGAGAAACACCTACAAGGCTCTCGCCGCAAGGTACGCAACACTCGCAGGGGCGATCAAACAGCTGAGACGCCAGTTGGACTATCTCCAAGAGAATGAAACTAATAAAGCGATGCTAAGAAAGCTCGATGGACTCTACGAGAAGTATCGAGACGAGTTCATATACTGGGCGAAGGGCACGGTGTATCGTCTGCCAGACTCTTGGAACAGGTATCCCGAATGGAAGAACCTTGATACGTTGAGGGCGATTCAGGGTGAAGACATTTACAGGGTCTTGGCAGTGCAGTTGGCGAGCTTCGAACCTTTGACGAGCGATAAAGCCATAGAATTTCTGCAGTATCTGGCTCGCAAGGAGGTTTGGGCGTGCGAATCCGTGGCTGCTAAGGGTGTCTGGGGTGTCCCAGACGGTGCCGCACCCATCTTCCTCGTCGCAATCCAGTTTTTGAGAGCGCAGGATCCTGTTCGTGGAAATCAGCTTCTACAAACCATGCGAGACGATTACAGACAGAGTTTCGAACGCATAGCGAAAGAACTACAAAATTTGGATCTCAAGAAAACCATAGATGAGTACCTTCAGAACGTGTCGAAGGCGATCGAAAGGATACTATCGAAGGAGGACGTAGCGAGCGTGAAGATAAAGAGTGTGCAATCGATCATCGAGGGACTCTCCAGCCAGATCGAGTCACAGTTCAAATCGGCAGATTGGAAGATTGCTATTAGCAACGAGCTTTCAGCTATTCAAAAGGGAGATGTCTTCAAAGTTTACAGCCTGGTATCGAGCCTGCCGAACGCGATGCTCAACGAAGTACAGAGATTGCTATCAAACGTGATCAAAGATCAGAACAAGCTCAACCAGGCGGTTCAAGACATGACGAATGTGGTGAACAATGTGCCTATGGAGTTGAAACTTTGGGAAAGGTATTCCAGATTCGTGGCGTTCTACAGCGTTCTCGAGGAGGTGAGCCGATGAACTACAGATCGACAACGATACTCGTTGTTTCGAGGAACGGTAAAACCGTCATGGCGGGAGACGGTCAGGTGACCTACGGCAACACGGTGCTCAAACACGGTGCCAAGAAGATCAGAAAGATCGCCAATGGTCAGGTTCTGGCAGGTTTTGCGGGTTCAGTTGCTGACGCCATGGCCCTGTTCGACCGATTCGAGGCTAAACTCAGCGAGTGGGGAAACAACTTGTTGAAGGCCGCTGTGGAGTTGGCAAAGGATTGGAGGACGGATAGAATCTTGAGAAGGTTAGAAGCCCTCTTGCTCGTGGCCGACAAAAGCAACGTGCTCATAATATCTGGTACGGGAGAGGTCGTTCAACCCGACGACAACGTGGCAGCCATCGGTTCTGGGGCACCTTATGCGCTTGCCGCCGCGAGGGCGTTAATGAGAAACACCGATTTGGATGCGAGAGCGATAGCGGAGAAATCTCTCCAGATCGCTAGTGAGATATGCATATACACCAACAGCAATATCACGATCGAGGAACTGTAGAGGAGTGAGATGAAATGATGAATTTCGACGAGCTGACGCCAAAACAGATAGTGGCAGAGCTCGACAAGTACATAGTGGGGCAACATCAAGCGAAGCGCGCCGTTGCCATAGCCATAAGGAACCGCATAAGACGGCAGAAGTTACCGGAAAAGTGGCAGAGAGAGGTGTTACCGAAGAACATCCTCATGATAGGACCCACGGGTGTTGGAAAGACGGAGATCGCGAGGAGGCTCGCACAGCTGTCCGGTTCCCCATTCCTCAAGGTGGAAGCAACCAGGTTCACGGAGATAGGATATGTGGGAAAGAACGTCGAGTCGATGATAAGAGATTTGGTCGAGATAAGTGTGAACATGGTCAAGAAGGAGATGATGGAACAAGTCAGAGAAAAGGCTGAAGCGATGGTGGAGGAGAGAATCTTGGATGCTCTGGTGCCGGACAGCAGAAAGCCTCAACCCCTTGGGTTGATGGGGCTGTTTGGCATGCAACAGCAACCACAGCAGAGCGTCGAAGAGAGAAAGATGATCAAACAAAGACGTGAGGAAATGAGGCAGAAGCTCAGGAGCGGAGAACTCGAGAACGAAATGATCGAGATCGAAGTTGAGAAGGAAGCGTCTCCTTTCATGGGAGTCGTTGGCTCGGCGGAACTGGAAGATCTGGGCATCGACCTGAGTAACGTGCTCGGCAATTTGCTACCAAAGACGAAGCAAAAAAAGCGACTCACCGTCGCCGAGGCGCGTAAAGTTCTTTTGCCAATCGAGGCCGAGAAACTCATAGATGTGGACAAAGCCGTTCAGGAAGCGCTCGACAGGGCTCAGAACAGGGGCATCATCTTCATAGATGAACTCGACAAGATAGCGATCAAATCCTCCGGTGCAGGTCCAGACGTTTCCAGACAGGGTGTTCAGAGGGACCTTCTGCCCATCGTCGAGGGTACGACGATCATGACGAAATACGGGCCCGTCAAGACGGACTACATACTCTTCATTGGTTCCGGTGCGTTCCACGTGAGCAGGCCGTCGGATTTGATGCCGGAGCTTCAGGGTCGATTCCCGATTCGAGTCGAGCTTTCGCCGCTGAGCCAGAAAGACTTCGTGAAGATACTCACCGAGCCAGAGAACGCGATCATTAAGCAGTATCAAGCTTTGCTGGCGGTTGAAGGCGTCGAGTTGGTCTTCACAGAAGACGGTGTGGAGGAGATCGCAAGAATCGCATACGAACTCAACCAGAGGCTCGAAAACATTGGAGCGCGAAGGCTGTACACGGTCGTGGAGAAAGTGCTCGAAGACATC
>JAPYWY010000092.1 GCA_028276125.1 Pseudothermotoga sp. | reverse complement strand
ACGAACGGGCAGTACACACCTTCCTTGTCCGAAAGGGGAGGTTTGGTCCCACGAATCCTCGGAATGAAAACGAAGTCCACGTTCTTCTTCAGCAGAGAGAGTACAAAACCATGCGATAGTTCAACGGGAAAACAGAATTCTGACTTCATCCTGTCTTTAGCAGATTCGTCCGGTTCGTCGGGCAGAACGACTTCGAATCCCAGCTTCGTGAACAAGGTCGAGAAGAAAGGAAAGAACACGTTCATCGCGAACGATCTGCTGATGCCCACCCTCTTTCCGTGACCGTTTTCCTCGATCTTGAACACCATCTTTTCCCTCTTCGTGACGAAGTCGAGTTCTGAGGCGTCGAAGACTTGCTCTCTGAACGCTTCGTAGCGGTTGCATGCGCCACCGTAAGGTATTTTTTTCCCATTGACCTCTATGACACTGATGGTGCATTTTCGATCGCAAGCCGTTCTTCCACCCATACACGTGAACGGTTTCAGATACTTCACATCGCGGTTTGCAAGTTTTCGAAGATCGTACGAGCCTCTCTCCAACAAACCTTTTTCTATGTTTTCGAGCGTCATCAGCGCAATTCCGTAGGCTCCCATGAGACCAGGCTCTGGGGGAACTATCACCTTTTTTCCAGTCAACGCCGCCATGGCGAGCGGAACGGCCCTGTTGTAACACGTACCACCCTGCGCGAACACTTTGTTTCCAACGGGTCTGTTGCCCTTCACCCTGTTGAGATAGTTCATGCAGACGGAGTAGACCAAACCTGCGCATATGTCCTCTGCGGATATGCCCTCTTGGATCGCCGTCTTTATGTCGCTGTTTATGAAGGCCGCACACTGATCGCTGAAGTTGGGTGGGTTTTGTGCCTTCAATGCGTAGTCTGCGATCTCTCTGTAGTCTATGTTCAAAGACTCGCGCGCTGCTTCCTCCAAGAAAGAACCCGTTCCCGCAGAACACGCCTCGTTCATTGCGTAGTCGTACGGAACACCCTCGTTCAAGTAGGTGTACTTGGCATCCTGACCACCTATCTCGAAGATCGTGTCCACCTCGGGGTCGAAATACGCGGCGGCCTTTGCGTGCGCCATGATTTCGTTGTAAACTGCCTTGGTCTGTGCGTGCAAACCCACGATCTTTCTTCCAGAGCCTGTGACACCGACTCCGACGATCTTCACGGGAACCTCGAGTTGCGAGAGGATCTCGTTGTAACATTTCTTTGCCGCACCTATGGGATCGCCGAGTGTTCTGAGATAACTGCTCGCGAGTATCTTCTTATCTTTCACCCTCAACAGCACTGCCTTCGTTGTGGTCGAGCCTACGTCTACGCCCAAGATACATTCGTCGTTCGCCTCGGCTTTGGCCCTCTCCATCGTTTTGAACTCCACCATCGATGCGTATTTTGACAGTGGCGGAAGTCTGAGGAACGCCGAAGGTATCTGTTTCGGTACAACATGGTACTTGCTGACCTTCCGACTTGGATTCTCGATCAACCACAGATAGGCTCCGAAGGCCTCAAAGTAGGTAGCTTCTTCTGGGACCACGTAATCTATGCGACCATCCAAGTGCTTCAGCATGAGCTTGTTCTTCGTGGTACCCCCAACGAGGAGGACCTTTCTCGCCTTTGTGTTACCCACGAGCTGCAAGATCTTGTCGGCCATGACCCTGCCGAGGCCATTGAGCACGAGATCTTTCGGAATACCCTTGTTCAAGGCGTGAGTGCAGTCGCTCTTGCAGAAGACCGTGCAGCGTGAAGAAAGCCTGTAAAAACCATCCACACTCACCGAATCTATAGTTGAAAGGTCCAATCCCATCCTTTTCAACTGTTGTAGGAAGAACTCTCCGGTGCCCGAGGCGCACTTGCTTCCAACGTGTATCGCGCTCACTTCACCGTTGTCGTCGAGTTGGTATAGCACGAAGTTCTCTCCACCTGCGCTCACGATACCATCGCAGTGGCCGTACTTCTCTCTGAGCTTTTTGTAGGCGTACTGTACAGCGAGCGATTCGGGAATGTTCAAAGCTTTGAAGATCTTTCTCAGCTTTCTGCCTGTGAAGACGAGCTCGAGTTCTTCGGGTGAATCTTCCAAGATCTTCTTAACGGTTCCAACAGGATCGCCGTTGTGCAAGATCCAAGACGATCCTTGTTCTCCAAACGTTGAAACGCTCGAAGAGCCGACACAGATCGCAAGGCGCATCTACTTTATCACCCCCGATCCAGCTCACGTACCAGCTTACAAAACTCTTCCGCCATCTTCTTCACTTCGGTTTCGTCCTTCCCTTCCACCATGACTCGGACCAACCTCTCGGTACCTGAAGCCCTGACAACGATTCTGAAGCGTTCAAGATTTTTCTCGATCTCACTCTTGAGCTTCGGGTGCTCCGCGACAGACTTGTCCGCGACGGGCACGTTGAGCAGCACCTGAGGATAGTCCTCCACCTCTTTCGAAAGTTCAGCAGCGCTTTTGCCCGTTGAAAGCATCAGCCTCAGGAACTCGAGGGCAGTTATGAGTCCATCTCCAGTCGTGGATCTGTCCAGGAAGATGATGTGACCCGATCTTTCTCCCCCAAAACTCGCACCCAGCTGTAACATACCCTCGAGTACGTACTTGTCTCCCACCTTCATCCTTGCCAGTTTTATACCCCTGTCCAGTAAATAATCCTCTAAACCTTTGTTACTCATTATCGTCGCCACAACTGTGTCGTTGCTAAGCCTGCCTTCACGTTTCAGTTGTACCGCGACGACTCCCATTATCTTGTCTCCGTGTATCTCTCCAGCGTTCTCGCTGAGCAAGATACATCTGTCGGCATCACCGTCGTGCAGAATGCCCAAGTCGAAACCTTTCACGCGTTTGGAGAGGAATTCCGGATGCTGGGAACCACAGTTTTCGTTTATGTTTCTCCCGTTCGGTTCCTTCGAAAAGCACGTCACGTTCGCACCGAGAGCGTTCAGAACCTCAGGTGTGGTCATGATGGCGGCACCGTTGGCCAAATCTACGGCGATCTTCAAACCCGACAGATCGAGCCCTTGGAAGGATTTCAAGAGTGTTTCTATGTAGAGCTCACGAAGGTGTGGGTCGAACTCCATAGAGCCCCTCTCCACACCCTTCGAAACGTTCTCCATGACTAGTTCGATCCTTCTTTCTTCCTCGTCCGGCAGTTTGAAACCAAATCTGAGCACCTTTATCCCGTTGTACTGGTAAGGATTGTGGGATGCGGATATCACGATGCCGAAGCAGTCCAACATTTTGCTGACCATGGCTACCGCAGGGGTGGGCAGAACGCCCGCGAGCTTGACCCTCGCACCTTTTTCCAGCAAACCTTTCACCAGGGCTCTTTGCAGAGGTTCCGCAGACTCTCTCGTGTCGTGTCCCACGACGAACAGCGATGGCCCGTACATTTCCCCCAGAGCCAATCCGAGCTTATAGGCAAGTTCATCCGTCAGATCGTTCCCGTAGATACCCCTGATTCCATCCGTTCCGAACAGGTTTCTCATTGTCTCACGACCCCCTCGTAGGTTTTTTCGAGCTCCTCCGCTCTGGCTTTCTCACCCGTTTGCTTGTAGAGCTCGATCAGAAGTTTGATCGCCTGATTCCTGTAAAGAGAGTTCGGCATCTCGAGCGCCACACTGAGTTGGGCCTTCGCTTCAAAGAGGCGTCCGGCTTTCACCAAGCTCTGACCCATGAGGTAAACCAGTTCCGCACGCCTTTCATCCTGCTGAGGCAACTGTTGGAATGCCCTTTTGAAATCTTCGTAGGCCGAAGAAAAATCCCCCGCGTTCAATTTCGTGACACCCAAAATGTAATACCTCTCAAACAATCTCTGCCTCAAGTTGTCTTTGAGGTTCTTCAACTCCTTCAGATCGTTTTTCTCGACGTATCGTTCAAAATTCTCGTAGTCTTCGCTCACGTACATTCTGTAAGCCTCCACAATCTTTTCAGCTCTCCTCAATTGGGATCTCACGGACACGAACGCTTGAAAGCTGAGCAAGAACAGGAGGGCAAAGACCGTGAGCAAAATCAAAAAGAACTTCTCGAGGTTAATTCTCACGTTCAGCACCTACCAGATGTCGACTTCGGGTTCGAGCGCAACGTCGAAATGCTTTTCGATGAGCTCCTTCACTGTCTGTGCCAGCGCGATGACGTCTTTAGCCGTCGCCGAACCGACGTTGACTATGAAACCTGCGTGCTTCGTGGAGATCTGCGCATCTCCAACTCTGTAACCTTTCAAGCCGAGCTGTTCTATGGCCTTTCCCACGTAAAAATCGTTACGAGGGCGCTTGAAAAAGCTTCCCGCACTCGGAAACTCCAGCGGCTGCGTTTCCAAACGTCGTCTCATGATTTCTTCCATCTTCGAGCGAACCCCTTCTGCGTCGGACTTCGTCAAGCTCAGACAGGCTCTCAGCACTACCCAGTTCCTCTTTTTGAAAACGCTGTTTCTGTAAGAGAACTCCAACTGATCTCGGTGTAAGACCCTCACACGCTCTCCATCGAAACATTCCACCCACTCGACCACGTCCGCCATCTGTCCTCCGTAAGCACCCGCGTTCATGAAGATCGCCCCACCTATCGTACCCGGGATCCCGTAAGAGAATTCCAGTCCCGACAGGCCACGCTGTGCCGACTCGACGCACAACTTGCTGAGCAGAACCCCAGCTTCGCTCACCAAAAGGTTCCCATCGAAACGGAAATTGTTCAAACCCAACGTGCTTATCACCACGTCGACACCTTCATCGGGTGCGAGCACGTTGGTACCTTTGCCCAGCAGCTTCGCGTCGGGGAACAGCTTCAGCGCGCAGAGGAACTGTTCTAAGGATTCGGGCACGAGGAACAGCCTCGCCGGGCCACCTATCTTGAAACTTGTGTGGAGACTCAGTGGCTCGTTGAAAAATTGACGGCACATATCACGCTCCCTCGGTCCGCTGAGGTTTCTTCAACGCGTTCACGAAGAGTTCGACTTGGTTCGTTATGACCGCGTCGATGTGCTTTTCGATGCGCTGATACTTTTCCAGATCGTCCAAGGTCCAGACGTAGATCTTCACGTCGAGCTTTTTTATCATCTTCACGATCTTTCCAGAAACAAGCGGATGATCGAACAACTGGTGCGGCAGGTGCATCGAGTAAGGTTTGTGCTGGAGCAGTCGATCTATCAAGCCGATGGGATCGTTCCTCAGTTCTTCTCCCACGAGGAAGCCGAACTTCATGTCAGGTCTTTTTTCGATCAAGCGTGCGATGAGTTCGTGATCGAAAGACGAGACGACGGTACTTTCAGTCAAGCGAAACTCGTCTATGAGCTTCAGTGCCTCTTCCGCCACACTCGCTTCCTTGATCTCCGCGTTCAAGATGTACCTTTTATCGAGAATGGAAAGCACCTCTTCGAAGCTCGGTATGCCCTCTGTTCCTATTCTGTAATTCTTCAGTTCTTCGAACGTGAGATCGGCAACCTTCACATCCGCCCCACACAGCCTCTTCAAATCTTCGTCGTGGATCACGACCACTCTGCCATCCTTCGTACCTCTCAGATCCAGCTCTATGCCATCTGCGCCGAGCTCGAGGGCTTTCTTGAACGCGATCATAGTGTTTTCAGGATAACGTGCCGAATAACCCCTGTGGCCCAGAACGATCATCTCAGCATACCTCCCAACCGCGCAAAGGCATCCATCGCGTCCTTCACGAAGTCCTTTGGATTCTCGTTCGACTCAACGACGAACAACCACACGTCTTTCCACCACGCGACGACATGCTTGGCCTTCTTTCTGGCGCTGTAGTACCCGATCGATGGAAGATCGATGTAGACTCCGAGGTTCCAAACACCGTACTTCTTGACGATCGATTTCCAAGCCTCCTTTGGCACTGCGTCGAAGCTCTTGAAACCGTAGAACAGATACATCCGTCCGTCTGGACCTTTGTAAACGGCAACCTTGCCCTTCAGCTCGATATCTTCATAGCCTGACACGCTTTCGAGGTGCAACAGTGTGTACTTGCCAGCAAGGACCTGCATTGCAGATTCGAGCGAGTAAACCCTCGGTGGAACCTCCGCGATCCTCACCACACAACCACCGAGAAGCAACAAGATCACCAACGCAACGAAGATCTTCTTCACCTTTCTTCCTCCCCGAGGAACATATTGTGTTTCAGAACTTCTTCGACCGTCCCGATCTCACCGTGGCCCGGAAGCACGAGCTCGTTCGGTTCGAAAGAACTCAAAAGCTTTCTCACAAACATCAACGTCTTCCTCATCGTTACCTCGTCACCACCAGGAAGATCGGTTCTTCCGATGCTGTCTAAAAAGATTGTATCACCGCTGAAAATGACCCCGTTGGTTTTGAACATGACAGAACCTGGGGTGTGCCCGGGTGTACGGTACACACGAAATTCCAGTCCAGTCAGCGTGAGGGTGTCTGATAAGAGTTCAACCTTAAAATCAAAAACGAACCGCTCTCCAAAGTACGACGACAGATTCAACGATGGATCGATCAACCACGGTGCGTCGTGTTCGCAGATGTACAGTTTCTCGACTTTCAACTCCTTCAGGCCACAGATGTGATCGAAATGACCGTGCGTGAGCA
>JAPYWY010000090.1 GCA_028276125.1 Pseudothermotoga sp. | reverse complement strand
GTGGACTGTTAGAACCTGGTCCATCTTCTTTTGTTTGATGAACGATTTTGACCTCGTTTTCTTCGACGATCGCTTCGATCTCGCGGAAAGGAAAGATGATCTTTATGGTGTCTTTTATTTTCACTTCGTAAGAAGATTTAACAACCCTTCCATTGACCAAAACCTTTCCACTCTCTATCATACGCTGTGCAACAGTTCTTCGTTTGATTAACCCCGTCTGCTTCAGGTATCTGTCGATTCGCATACCCATCACCCACTTGTAGTATACTTTATTTAAAGAGGTGAAACGGTTTGCCGTATTTCAGATACACCGCTTTAACACCCGAAGGAAAGAGGATAAGGGGGACAGTACAAGCCAACAGCGAATCTCAAGCCGCAGATTTGATCAAGAGAAGGAACTTCGTCATCTTGCGAATTCAGCCGATCAGTTCCAAGAGGGACATCGTGCTGTTCGGTGTTCATTTGAACGAGCTGGTGATCTTCTGTCGACAGTTGGCAACGATGGTCACCGCGGGGGTCAGACTGAAGGATGCCCTCTCGATATTGGCACGTCAAGATGTTTTTTCTTCCCGCTTCAGAAGGATCGTCAACAATTTGGTGTTATCGCTGGAAATGGGCATGTCATTTTCTGAGGCTCTGAGAAACGAAAAGGTCTTCGATCCGGTGTTCATCAACTTAGTTTCCGCAGGTGAAGAGGGCGGCGTGCTGGACAAATCTTTGGAGAAGGCCGCTGATTTTTACGAGTCTTCGAAGAAACTGCAGGACGAGGTCAAGGCTGCCATGGCGTACCCAACCTTCGTCCTTCTGTTCGCTGTGGGTGTCATATTCCTGATAACGTTCTATATTCTGCCGAGGTTGATTTCCGTCTTCGGTGATATACCGACCAGCGGAATCGTTCGATTCCTATTGAACGCAAACAGATTCCTTTCTAAGAACTGGCTTTCGGTTCTGATCATTGTAATATCGATAGCGGTGGGGATAATCATCTTTTCAAGAACTAGGTACGTCAATTACGTGAAAGAACCGTTTGCAAGGTTGTTTCCTCCCCTCGCGAAGCTGCGAAACATGATGGCGGTTGAACGTTTCTGCAGAATCTTGGGCACACTGACCGGCAGCGGTGTGCTCTTGACGTTGGCCATAGAGATGGCGGCGGCCGCATCGAACAGTCCAAGGATGATCAAGGTGAGCAAGCGCATCAGCGAGAGAGTGCGTGAGGGAGCAAGTTTGAGGCAGGCAATGCTCGAGAGTAATGTATTTCCACAGTTGGTTTACGAGATGGTGGGAACGGGAGAAGAAACAGGAAAGTTGGAGGAAGTGCTCATGAAGGTGGCAGATTTCTACGAGGATCAGATAAGGACGGGAGTGAAGAAGTTGGTCTCCTTGGTTGAGCCGATGCTGATCGCGGGAGTTGGCGGGTTCATTGCTTTCATGGCACTCACGATGTATTCGACGATATTCCAGTTGCAGCAGACGATAGGCAGGTGATGTGTTTGCTGATCGAGGTGCTTTTCAAGTTGCTCGTTTTGGCATCTTTCGTCGTGGGGATGTTCTCTTGTCTGCCAGTTGTGGACAAGGTCTTAGATTATGTTGAACCGCTCTATTTGAAGTGTCTGACGTATTCAGCACTTCGCTATGTTCTCGACGACAATCCATCTGGGACTGTGACGATAAGTGTTATAAACAATGAGATAAGGCTGAGGTGCATTCGCCCAGGTGAGATGGGTGGTGTCACCACGATCACGGTTGTTCCAAAAGAGCAGGTACAGATCGTGGCCAAAGACGGTGGAGCGATAACTCTATCACCCACGACGGTCCTTCGGGCGGGAAGTGTTATGAGCAAAAACTGGGCGTTGAGCTTCCCACCGGTGGTTTTGAGGATGAACATCAAGAGGTGATCGAATGCAGATATTCCATAAGATGATCACGGCGATCGATCAGGGGAAAAATTGGGTTCAAGGTGCGAGGGCGAGGAAGTTCAGGGGTATCTTGTCACGTCCCACGTTCGTGAGTGTGAGAAAAGACGAAAACGTTGTTGAACATCTGAGGGAATTGAATTCAAAGTTGAGACCCGATGTGGAAGACATCGTTGTGACGAACTTTCCGATGGAAGAAGTGCTCTTTAACACCATGGACGTACCAAAAGAGATAAGGAAGTCCGAACTGAGGTCCTACGTCACGGCAGAGATGTCGAGAATCCTCAATCTCTCATCTTCTGAAATGGCACTCGATTGTTTGAGGAATCCTGTCGGAAAAGCGCTCGTCATGGTGACAAAGGCTCGCCGGCTGAACGAGTGGGTGTCCAACCTCACGACCGCAGGTTTTCCACTCCCCGACGTTGTGATACCTGACGTCTTCAAGTACCTGCAGCTGGTCAAGGTGCCAGTGCGGGAGACATGTGTGCTCATCTTCTTGACGTACGATTACAGCGCTGTCATAACGTGTGTGGCTGGTTCACCGCTTGGGATAAGAACGTTTTCTCACTCGGTGGAAGAGACCCTCTCGATAGTGAGTGAAGAAACGGGGCTCACCAAAGAGGAGATAGCTCAAGAATTCACCAAAACAGACGTTAACAACGTGAGGAGCGTGTTCGAGTCCATCGTGATCGATCTGCCTTACGCTGTTGAGAGAGAGATCATATTCCTGCTCAGTTCAGTGATGCCTGGATCGTCGATAAGAGACGTCGCAAGGTTCTATTTGTTCTGTGATCCTTCGGATTTCGCACCGCACTATGCGAAACTTTTCGAAACGGTGGAGACCTTCCAAGGAAGGCTCCAGACGCTGCGTGCTGAGATCAGCGTGAAAGGTCTTCCCATCAGCATCCTCGGTCTTCTGCTTCGAGGGGGTGAGGAATTTGGAAAGAATAAACTTGTTCAGGTATAAAAAGCCCATTCTCAAGCTTTCGAGCTTTCTTGCTTTGACGTTTGCATTGCTTTTGCCTGTTTTGGCCATGCGTTTCACCTTGGAATTTTACAAGCGTTCCATGATCGATTCCATCTACAGCAGCCACGGCAGAATAATTGAAAAGTACAGGATCACTCGTTCAGTACCCCTACCCAGCGTTCTGTCGACACTCGATGCCATCAACAGTCAGTTGGTCCAAACCAGCAAGCGACTGCAGACACAGATAGATTATTTGGAGAGTCACATCAAGAGTTTCAACGAGCGAATGGAACCGCTGGGAAGCATCTTGAGAAACTTGCAAACGAACGATCGCAGCAGGGTTGTGCTGAGGGAGTTCGTCTACGGTGATTCCGTGAAGATCGTTTTGTACGAGCTCTACGACCCGAGCATGGCCAAAACGTCGGATCAACTGGAAAAGGTTTTGATAAACCTGGGTTACAAGGTGACGAAGAGCAGCGAACACGACGCGCCGATGGCGTTTCTCGGTAAAAGAATTTCGAGTGTTTCCATGGAGGGAAAAAGATAGTATGCCCAGGAAGTTGGCTATCATTCTGTCTCTGCTGATCGCACTGGGTTCAGCTCTCTATTTCGATGTGTACGATTACTTCTATTCGAGAAATTTGATTTCGAAACTTGAAAGCTCGCTCATAAAACTCGAGCAGTACGACAAGAACGTTGAAGAAAAGAAGGAATACTTGAGCAGGCTTGAGAAAGCCGTTCAACCACGAACGACGCTCAAAGAAATTGAATCCTTGACGAAAGCGGCGAATTTGAACCTTTCGCAGCAGAAGGACGGCACCTATCTGATCGAAGGAACGTGTGAACCAGAGAGACTGAGAGACCTCGTGACTCGGTTGTTGAACAGCGCCAACGTTGTCGTTCAATCCATGCTCATTGACGCCAAAGAGATCGTACCCATGATCATCGATGAAACACGAACGGTGGTCCGAGTTGACGTGAGGATCGCTTTAAAGGGCGTGGTGCTCGAATGAGCAAGCGTTTGATTGTTTTGCTTCTCGTGCTTGTGGGAATTTGGACCGTTGCCATCTATGTGTTGTTTTTCTACCAAAAATCGTCTGTGACGGCTGTAACAACGCAGTCTCGCGAGCAAGTTTTGCAGCCTTTGATCAAGAGGTTGAGCGACTCAGACATCGAGCGTTTCAGAAAAAACGTTGAAGCACCGAGTCCCATCATGAACGTTTTCGAGCCTTACGTGTTGAAACTGGACAAAGAACAGTTGGTGCGTCAGGCGCTTTCACAACTCCAGCCGCTCTCAAACTACAAGTTCAGAGGCTACTTCGCCAGCGAGAATGAGAACTTCGTGATGTTCTCGAACGGTTTGGTGAAACCTGTTGGATCGACCCTTGAGGACAGGTACTTGATAATCCATGCGGTCAGTTTCGCGGCCATCGTGGTGGACCTCTCAACGGGAAATCTTTTGGTCGTGAAGTGAGGAGTGGGACGATGAGAAGGTGCATTTTGTTGCTCGGCTTGATTTTGAGCGTGCTCACTTTTGCAGCTTCTTTGGTCAGGATCTCGCCAACTTTCAGCGCCGCCGGCGTCACTCTGGTGGTGGAGTTCGATTCTGAAGTGAGCGAAAAGAGCGTGTACTTGGAGAAAAATGCCTCGGGTTCTCTGCTTTCGATTTACCTGCAAGATGTGAAACACACCTTGGATTCGTTCTTCTTGCCCGTCGCGTATGGTCCGGTTGAATCGCTGAGGGTCATCAACACGCGTCAGGGAAGTTTGGTCTTGGTTCAGCTCCTCGTTCCAAGAGAACCAGAGATGAGTTTATCACGACGGACACTCAAACTTTTCATCCCATCTTCTCAGAAACGGTTGAGCCTCGCACTCGTCGATGGTGATGTCGAAACCGCTGTGAAATACTTGTCCGAAGAGTTGAAGCTGAACGTCGTGGTGTCCGAAACGGTGAAGAGGCAGAAACTCTCGCTGAAATTGGACGATGTCTTGCCAGAAGATGCGTTGAGAAACATCTTGGTGATGGTGAGGGTTGGCAACGAACCTCTCGCGTACAGTTACATGCCTGATGGGACGCTGCACATAGGTACCCGGAGCGAAATAGCAGCGAGATTCCAGAAGTTCTGGGGCGTCTTTGAGGTCAAAGACGAAAGCCTCGTTCAAAAGCTTGAATCTCTGCTGTCGCCGAATGTCGTCATGAGTTACTTAGCGAACAAGTCGGTCCTGTTCGTGTACGGTGATGTGCAAGAACAAGAGATAATAGCGAAGATCCTCTCGCTCACGCCACAGATCGAAACTAAGGAGTTCTTCGCTGAAGGTTTCCTGGACGAGGCGAAGAAATTACTGGATGCTTTGAAGGGTTTGTACAACTTTGACTACTATCCCTTGGAAGGTTTGAACAAGTTCGTTTTGAAGGCTGACCCCCAGACTTTGGATAAAGTGTTCCAATACTTGAGAGAACTCGAACGGACCATCAAGTCAAAACAGATGCGGCAAAAAGCTGAAGAGACTCAAGAATCACGGACCGTTCAAGAAACGGTCAGTGAAGTGATGAGGCTCGTCTATCCGAAAGAAGCGATCGAAATACTGAACAAGTTCCAGTTGCAAGCAGAGGAGATTTCCTTCGGTTTGGTTCAAATCATTGGCGATCGTGAAAGACTCGAGTTTGCGAAGAAGATCCTTGAAGATCTCGGTTTTCTCGACTCTCAACAGATTAGAAAGTTCGTCGTGCCCAAGGCGCATTCGGACAAGATTCTGAACGCGTTCACGCAGATCCTCGGCATACCGAGTTCACGAATCATAGTTTCGGAGGACAAGGACGTTGTCAACCTTGCCTTGATGGCATCGAAGAGCGTACAAGATGTTGCTGAAGAACTCGCTCAACGTTTGATTCGCATCTTCACCACAACGAGGATTTCGGAGATCTTCTTCTTGAAAGACAAAGAAACGGCACAGCAGGTGTCCGCGATTTTGAACCAAATTTATGGAATAGATGCAAACAGTGTTGAGAACGTACTCAGGGTCGTTGGAACGAATGAAGAAATCGACAAGGCAAGGAAATTCATAAACGTCTTCGTGAGGGAGAGACACACCAAAGCTTTGGCGTTGACGGTGGATCAGGAACTGTTCGTCGAACTCAAAACCCTCATAGAGTCCTTGTTCGACGTCAGGTTAGAGGCAAACCTGAGATCACTAGGCCTGCTTTTGCTCAGCTCGGAGGACAAGCAGCAACTTGAATTGGCCGCGCAAGAGATCGAATCCGTGGTGAGACTTTTGTCTGAGAGACCGTCGAAGACCCACGAACTGGTGCCCGTGATCGAAGGAGTGGACTTCAACGACCTGAAGCTCTTGCTCTCGGAGATCTATGGGGTCAGGGTCGAGAAAACGCAGTTCTTCTACCTGCTCGTAGGGCAGAGAGAGGCTTTGGAAGGTGCGAAACAACTGTTGGACAAGGTGCGAGGTCTCGTTGGTAAACCTATCGAGACGACCTACAGACTTGTCAAAGTCAGGGAAGACCTCGGCGTTGATGCGTTGATACGCGCGGTTAGCAGCGTTGCGAAAGTGGAGATCATCAGCATAGGGAACCTCCTCTTGGTGAAAGGCGAGGAGAGCCAGATTTCAAAGGCATTGGAACTGATAGCACTCATCGAAGAGAACGTGCCTGTGAAAGCGGAAAAACCGAAAAAGATCATGGTGATCGTCAAAGAACTGGTG
>JAPYWY010000089.1 GCA_028276125.1 Pseudothermotoga sp. | reverse complement strand
CCCTCAAAAACGGGCCCACGAGGCGCCCGCAGTGTCACCACATGTTACCAATGCTGTAGATGCTTCTCCAACCCTCTGAAAGAGGCTGTTTCAGCGCAGCGTCGAGCTCTTCTTTTGGTCTCTGTGAAAGCTCGTGCGCGGGTGGCAGTTTGCCCACCGGGAACCTCTCCATGATGTCGTTCACCAGCTTTTCAAGATAGTCCAACAAAGCTTCCACACCCTCTTTAGCTTTCTCAGCACTCGCTGCAGTCGCCTTTCCAACGACACCTTCTGGGTACGCGACCACTTCTATCGGTCCTCCACCCACATGACCGTACCAGGCGATGGGTCTGTGCAAAAGGTTCCCCGCTTTGTCAATGTGTCCTTCCGGTAAATAACCACGCGGTTTGGTGTCGACTGCCCATTCTTGATGGCAAAATTCTGGAAAGAGCGCCAAACTCCACGACGTTTCAACTTCGTCTGCATGAATGAACCTTGTCTCGTAGGGTCCTCCTTCTTCTTTGGTCTTGAACTTGTCCTGAATCGCGTGGTACCAGTTCACGTTGACGATCAGCGCGGGAACTTGGAATATCTTCGCAAACTTGTGTATTGCCACGGGTATCACGAACTCTTGCCCATGACCGTTCAGTAAAATCTGCTTTCTGAAACCGGTGTTCCAGAAACCTGCGATCACGCTGACGAGAAAATCGATGAAAGCCTCATCCTTCACAGGCACCGTTCCTGGCATACCGATGTGATGGTACGGGTGAAAGCCGTACCAGATTGGCTCTGCGACCGTGCAACCGGTCTTGAGCGCAACTTGCTCTGCCATTCGCGTCACGAGGAAGGTGTCTTCACCCGTCGGTGCGTTGGGACCATGGTTCTCGGTGCTACCAACCGGTATGATGATGAGATCGCATTTTTTCAGCCGCTCTTGTATTTCTTTCATTGTCATCGTTTGGAAATAGACCCCTGTGGGCCTTTCCATGTGACCTCCATCGGGAGGTATGTTCCATTTAGACATCTTCACCCCTCCATTCTCACGTGCGCGTTCCCACGTTCAACAGCCTTATAACAAGCGTCTATGATGCGGATCACAGCAACCCCGTCCGAGACCGTGACTGGCGGTGTCTTCTTCTCCTTGACGCAGTCGATGAAGATCCTGTTCTCCTCGACGTAGCCCCATTTCTCTTTGAAATCGACCTTCATGAAATCGTGGCTCTCAACCTCTTTGCCCAGTCCTTTGCAGAAGTGAACCTTCTCCATTTCTTCGTTCATGAGCATGTTGTGTTCACCGTACACTTCGACTCGCTCGAATGGGATCATCCAGCTCGCATGAGCGCACGATGTGAATGTTCCTATTAGGCCATTCTTGAGCTTCATGACGATCGCCCAGTCGTCCACATCAAGATAGACGCTCTTTTTGCCAAGCACGTACATCTCCTCGACGTCTCCAAGGAGCCATCTGACCATGTCGAACAGATGAATGGTGCTCTCGAAAAGAAATCCGCCGGTGTAGTTCCTATCACTCGTCCAAGGTGGGTTCAACAGCTCGCCACGGTTCATCTTTATCTGGAACGAGAGTGGCCTGACTGAACCGTTCAGTATCTTCTCCTTCATGAATTTGTACACGTATGCGAATCTTCGATTGTGCCCAACCTGGAACACCAGGTTCTTCTCTTTGACCTTCTTCTCGAGTTCAATCGCGTCTCTCAAAGAAATGGTCATCGGCTTCTCGCAGAACACGTTCAGACCCAGATCGAGTGCGCTCATGGCGTAGTCGAAATGAGTTCTGTTCGGAGACGTTATGTACACCGCATCGATACCCGCGTCGCGCATTTGCTTAAGGTCGTCGAACACCTTAGCGTTGAACTTCTCTGCCACGGCCTTTGCTCTGCCCTTGTCCACATCCATGACACCTATGATCTGCACGTCTTCAAAACCTGACAGTATCTCCAGATGCACTTGTCCTATGAAGCCACTGCCAACGACACCGACCTTAACTTTGTCCATGTCCCTTCACCTCTCAGGGGTTGAGCATGGTTACTTTCACCAGCTCCTTATCGGTCTGAAGTCTCTTGATGTACTCCGGAATCTCGTCGATGCTCACCGTTTTGGAGATGATCTTGGTCATGTCCATTCCCGTAGCCATGAGGCTGATCACCCTCGGGAAGTTTCCATGTCCTGAGTGGCCCTGCGATCCAACGACCTGCGCGCGTCTCACTTGGAACACTTCACCGGTGAGTGGTATCTTCACGTCGGCTCGTGCGACGATGACAACAGTTGCGTTGATGCCCCTTGCTCTCCAAATGACTTCTTCTATGTCTTTCCAAACGATCTGTGGTAATCCCGTCGCCTCGAGGTACAATTTGGCACCCATTCCGTTGGTGCTGTCAAGGACAGCCTCAACGAAGTTTTCCTTCGTTGGATCGATCACGACGTCTGCCCCAAGTTGTTTTGCGATGTTTCTTCGCGTGACTGATGGTTCTGAGAGTATCACCTTGGCTGCGCCTGCCCTCTTCAAAATCGCTACCGCCGCAAGACCAATCGGTCCACCACCGAGTATGACGACGTTGTCGCCCGGTCTTATGCCTTCACCCCTTTCTATCACGGCGTTGTATGCGACGGACGTAGGTTCCACCAAGCTGCCTGCCATGAACAGTCTGTCTCCTTGGTAAACGCCTTCGAGCTCCTTAAGACTCCAGAGGTACTTCGATTCAAGAACGATGTACTCGGCGAAAGCTCCATCCACGTCGAAACCCATTTCGTGTAAGTTCTCGCAGTGGTTCGGATAACCATCCGCACATGGTCTGCAGTGTCCACACCAGAACATCTCTTCGGACGTCACAGGTTCGCCTGGCTCAAAACGCTTGTTGGTCCTCCTGTTGATCGCCTCAGGACCAGCGTCAACCACGATACCTGAAAATTCATGACCGAGCGTGGTTGGGAAACCTGTGAGACCCGGATACAGCATGTAACCTTGTTCATCGGTCTGGGCCATGTGAACGTCGCTGCCACAAATGCCGCAAGCCTTGACCTTGATGAGCACCTGGGTGGGTTTCGTGATCTTCGGTTCTGGAACTTGTTCGACACGAACTTCAGGATACCTCCACACTTTGCTACCGAGCCAGCAGACTTTTCCTTCAACATCTTTCGGACCAAGCTTGAATCCCGGTCTTGGATCCCACTTGGCGTGCAATCTGACCGCTTTCATCTTCGTCCCTCCCGTTCTGCGACACTCTCCGTCACTAAGTTTATAGTTTATAACGAGGTGAACTCGATTACAAACCTCAAGATTCGCGGTTAACACCGTCTGAATTGGCTTTCACTTCTATTTTCTTTTTCTTTCTTACTCTTGCGCAGTTTTTCCAAAACTTTCTCTTGATTTCGAAACACTCTTTCGCAACCGCAGGTGCTATAATCACACGGGGGATCGATGTCATGTTTACAGAAGAAAGAAGGAACATAATCCTCGACATCCTGAAGCGAAAGGGAAAGGTGACCGTACAGGAACTGGTCGAAAGGTTCAACGTGAGCAGCGTAACAATAAGAAAGGATTTGGAATTCTTGGAGTCGAACGGTTCGATCGTGAGAACCCATGGTGGCGCGATGCTCGCTGACCATTCGAAATCCGAGTGGAACTTTTTGAAAAAGATCCACCAGAAAGAAGCTGAAAAAAAGCGTATCGCAAAGAAGATTGTCTCACTCATCGAGGATGGAGACACTGTGATTTTGGACAGCAGCAGTACGAATTACTATGTCACGTACGAGCTGAGACACGCAGATTTTTCTTCGATCACCGTCGTCACCAACAACGTCTTCATCGCGGGAAAGCTCATCGAACAGGGTGTCGAAGTGATCGTTCTGGGTGGCGTGGTACGAGAAAACAGCCTTTCGCTCGTTGGACCGTGGGCGTTGAGGTTTCTGGAAGAGATAAACGTGGACAAGGCCTTTCTCGGCACAACGGGCTTTTCAATCGAAAAAGGTTTCATGACACCGAGCATAGTCGAAGCGGACGTAAAAAGGGCGATGATCAAAAGTGCATCGAAAGTTTACGTGGTCACCGATTCAACGAAGTTCCACAGAAGCGCCTTTGCATCTTTCGCTATGCCCGAGGAAATCGACGGTGTCATAACGGATATTGGTATTCCTGATGAACTCGAGAAGTTCCTGATCGAAAAGGGTGTTGAAGTGTACAAGGTGTGAAAGGAGTTGGTCCCATGTTTGATCTCTTTGCACAATTTCAGCGGATCACGAAGGGCAGATTCGTTCCCTATACGGCTTCGTTGAGGAAGACTGCCGATGCCACGTTCTTTCTTGTACGCGACCAGATCCAGAAGTATTTGATCGTGATTGGGAAGAAGGGAATCTGTGAGTTGTTCGAAGGTCAAAAGATTGGCGAGATCGATCGACAAGACGTTGTTTTGTGTGCTAAGAACGATCGAAACTGTGAAAGCCTCATGAGCCTCTTTCCTTCGCTCAGACCAAAGACTTGTAACATGAAACTTTCCTTTGGTTTTGGAGACAGGCTCGGTGTCGCTACGGCCGCGCACGCTCAGTGTGTTCAAAAAGAAAAACTGTTTCCGATCTTCGCCCAACAGTCGGTCCGGGAGATATCACGAACGGAGAGAAATTGGATCGATGTGCTCCACAGCGCTGTATGGGGTGTGGTCGAGAGTGGCTACGATGGTCCATTCGGGGCGGACGCGGACCACGTGAAAAAGATCGAAGATTTGGAGAGCGCGGCACACGCAGGCTACACCATGTTCACGATCGATCCTTCGGACCATGTCAAGGATCCTGCGAAATTTGACAAGAGAGAACTCGTCAGGTTCTACGAAGAGCATCCGATGCGGCGCACTCTCGAAACGAAATACATCGGAAAGAATTTCACAATCCTTGGAGAAAGACTCACGTTTGACGAAGAAAACTTCGCGGAGGTGTTCGTGACCTACATCGACGCGATCGAACACGTGGAGAAATGTTACAGAGCACTGCAAGCAACGTGCAAGACGAGCTTCGATCTGGAGGTCTCCATAGACGAGACATCGTTACCAACAACGACTCTGGCACACATTTTCTTCGTTCAGGAACTCGTGAGGCGTGGTGTGGAATTCCAAACCTTAGCGCTGAGGTTCCCCGGAGAGTGGCAAAAAGGGATTGACTACGTAGGCGACATCGAACTGTTCACCCAGGAGCTTGAAAAGCACGTCGCAATCTCCAAGATGCTCACAGGTTACAGGCTGTCCCTACACTCCGGTAGTGACAAGTTCAGCGTCTATCCAATCCTGGCTGAGAAAACGGATAGAACCATCCACGTCAAGACGGCTGGAACGAGCTATCTGGAAGCCATCAGGGTCGTCGCGAGGTTCGCTCCGGATCTGTACAGGGAAATCCACAAGTACGCCCTTTCGAGGTTCAATCAAGACAAAGCTTCCTACCACGTCACGACGGACCTTTCGAAGATCCCAAACGTCGATGAGCTCTCAGACTCAGAGATCGTCTCTTTACTGGATCAACCCGACAGCAGACAGCTGATACACATAACTTACGGTTCCGTTTTGACTGCGAAAAAGGACGGTGGAACTCTCTTCAAAGATCGTATAATGAAAGTGTTGTTCGAGCACGAAGCTGAGCACTATGATTTTCTCAAAAAGCATCTCGGTAAACACATCCGGCTTTTGGGTGTTTGAAAGGAGTGTGAGGATCATGAACGAAGCGTACAAACTTTTCAGTCTCGAGGGCAAAGTTGTTGTCATCACTGGAGGGGCTGGAATCTTGGGATCCGCGATAGGAGAAGGCATGGCAAAGTTTGGTGCGAGCATTGTGATATGCGACATCAGAAACTACGAGGAGAGAGCTAACGAACTCAGATCCAAAGGACTCAGCGCCAAGGGTTATCACATGGACGTGATGAACATCGAGAGCATCAGGAAAACTCACGATGAGATACTCAAAGACTTCGGCAAAGTGGACGTGCTCATAAACGCAGCGGGTGGGAACATGCCAGAAGCGACCACCTCACCGCAGCTCAGTTTCTTCGACATACCCTTGGAAGCACTCCAGAAGGTAGTCGGTTTGAACTTGTTCGGCGGCGCGATACTACCATCTCAAGTGTTTGGAAAGACGATGGTGAAGAATCCCGAGGGTGGTTCGATCATCAACATCTCCTCAATGTCCGCCTTCAGGCCTTTGACGAGGGTACTGGGCTATTCTGCAGCGAAGGCGGCCGTGAGCAACTTCACTCAGTGGCTCGCGGTGCATTTGGCGCTCGAGTACAGCAAGAAGATCAGAGTCAATGCGATCGCTCCAGGTTTCTTCCTCACCAACCAGAACCGATACCTCTTGCTCGATGAGCAGGGCAACCTCACCGCAAGGGGTAAAGCGATCATCGATCACACGCCGATGGGCAGGTTCGGCGATCCCGAAGATCTCATCGGTGCTTGCGTTTGGCTTGCATCCGATGCCTCCAAGTTCGTCACCGGCACGGTCATTCCGATCGACGGAGGTTTCAACGCCTACTCCGGTGTGTGAACAGAGGTGTTCGAAATGAGTTACGTTGAACGGTTGCAGGATGGTCTCGACAAAAGCAACTTACAGCAATTGATCCAGGAAACCCTTCCAGACAGAGG